>CALDEO010000162.1 GCA_937942465.1 uncultured Saprospiraceae bacterium | reverse complement strand
TTGTCATGGTGTCCATGGTCATTGATGTTCCAGTCGTATCTTCTAGTATTGCATGTCGTTGATCTATATCAATGTCATATAGTCGCTGTAGACTAGATCTACTCGGCCAGTCTATATGGACGCTATCAATTATAGTTGCTTCTCCTAGACCAAAGTGAGCAATGTCACTATCGTGAGAGCAGTGACTAGAGCTACCACTTATTTCTTTTAACATGGCACCTTCTGGTGTATAGACCATAATTTTACTACCTAATCCATCACGATTTGCTAATACGCCTTCAAGATCAAATTGTACCCAATGGTTTTCATTGTCATGTTCATTAATATAAACTAAGGTGTTCCATGTATTTAGATTTTGGGGAACACTTATCACAGCTGAGATTAAATCAAGATCCCCATCATTATCTAAATCCCCAACTGCAGAACCTCTTGCTGATAAGCGATTATCAATGCCAGAGTCCGTTGAATCAATTTGTGTAAAACTACCAGTACCGTTATTTTGATAAAGTACATCGGGGTTAAATAAAGTAGTATTTAAAAACGATGGAGTAGGGACATATCCATTTGCTACGTATAGGTCCTCATAACGATCATTATCATAATCAAGGAAGCTAGCACCCCAGCTCACAGAAGATATACTATCAGGTATTATCCATTCGTTCCCGACATTAGCAATGTCAGATATATTCTCAAAAGTATCGATATTGTTTTTTAAGAATACGTTCTTTCCAATATTGGTTATATAGTAATCAAAGTCTAAGTCATTGTCAAAGTCGCTGACACCAATACCCATACCATACATTTTAGAGTTAAAACGCTTTTCCTCAGAAATCTCATTAAAAGTATGATTTGTAGTATCGTATTGTTGCAATGTATTTGGAGTAATCCACTCACCAAAGTCATTAGCCGTTAGTAGATCTAGGAAGCCGTCCATATCCATATCACTAGCAGTGGTAGCAAGCGAACAACCATCATCGTATAAGGATATAGAATCTGTGAAATCTATAAAACTCTCAGGGGCACCAGTGTTTTTATACAATCTATTTTCAAAGCAACTATGATCAAATCCAATGATTGCATTATTTTCGTCATATAGAAAAGCAGACTCCTCAACATAGCTCACTACATATATGTCAAGTAAACCATCCTGATCGAAGTCAATGAAAGTAGAACCTAGTGCAGCGGTGTTGTCTTTAGGGCCGCTAAGTGTCCATTTCTCTATAAATTGTCCGTTGCCTTGGTTGTGTAAGAGTAGGTTTTTACCAAAAAGCTGTTGAACATTTCCAGTTGTAGTTACAAAAATGTCTTTATACCCATCGTTGTCTACATCACCAAACATAACGCCGTTAGTAAAGTAGAAACTGGTAATCAATAACCCTGCATCCATGGAGACATCTGTAAACTCACCGTTCCCTTCATTAGAGTATAACTTATCCATCTCACTTCCACCTGTCAAGTATATGTCGCTATCTCCATCGTTGTCATAGTCAAATATAGCAGCACCACCACCAAGAAATTGCTGATGTTTATGTATATGATGGATCCCTAGAGAGGAATGAGATTCTTTGAAAAAACCATTGTTAATAATAGGGTAGAGATGTTCGATTTCTTCATCAACCATAATATTCCCATTTGTCGTGCTCCCTTCTAGGATATTTATTTTTTGGTCTGAATCAACATTGTATAGTTTATCCAGATGACCGCTAGGCCACTCAACTATAATACTATCAATGTTATTGAATTCTCGGATTCCAAAGGAATTAACAAACGAGTTTTGGCTTAAAAACGATGTACCACAAGTAGTATGTTTAGATTGTACTAAGTCTTCTGTAAATACTTTAATCGTAGACCCGACCCCATTAAAATTACTTCGGTGACCTTCTAAGCTTATGCTAATCCAGTGTTGATCATTTTCATTAACATCTTGCCATAATTGGAATGGTCCAAAATTATTCATTACCGCAATTTCCATTCGTCCATTATTGTCAAGATCACCTAGGGCATTGCAATTACTGATTAGACTATCTCCCGCAAAACCGTAATTGCCGTTAATGAAATATCCTTCACCAGTATTCGTGAGTAGACGTTGACCTTGACTTTCACTAGTAACACTGGATACATATAGATCCAACCACCCATCTAGATTAACATCTAGAAAGTTAGCCGCCCAACTCATTTGATGAAAATCGACACCACGTTGCTGTGCTTCTTCTAAAAAGACGAATTCATCAGAGTCAGCTTGATAGCCTTGGTTAATTAATAGTTTATTTCCTTCATCAGGAAGGTTGGTTAAGTAGAAATCTTGCAGTTGGTCGTTATTAATATCTCCTACAGTCACTGTCATTGCATCAATGTCAAATGATGTATGCGTTACCTCGGATACTTCCGTAAATGTAGAATCACGGTTGTTTTTAAAAAAAGCATTACCATTAGCTCGATCATTCGCTACGTATAGATCTGGCCATTTGTCATTGTTATAATCAATTACCCCAGCACAAAAAGGCAATTTTCCAATATCTTGACTGTTACTATATTCTGATAAATCGGTAAAAGTACCATCTTGGTTATTCAGAAATAGACTATTCGTATTTTCTGGCTGGAATACAGGTAGTTTACGATTAGTAAAATATAGATCTAACCAACCATCTCTATTTATATCTGACCAAAGTGCCCCGTGGCTTCTATTTGTATAGGTAGGTAATTGAGCACTGAGTGTTATATCTGTTAGAATTGGGAATCCGTCATTGCGGAATAAACGATTTATGGCATCATAAGTACAATAATATAAATCAAGATCACCGTCATTATCAAAATCCACCCAAATAATTTGTTTGACTTCATCGGTATATGGTATAATAGGAGGTGTTTGTTCAAATCCATTACCAGTGTTAATGTAGAACTGGATTAAATTTCCTTTACTACTAGAAAGTGTAAGATCATCGAGTCCATCTTGGTTGAAATCAACAAAACTTATACCGCCTGTTCCAGCTCCTGCATATTGATGATCAATACCATAATTTAATGCAATATCAACAAAATGAGGTTCCGTATTTTGACCATAGGCAGATATTGCTGTCAGTAACAATAGGAAAATCGTTAAGTATACATTACATTTATATTTAATATGAAAGAGCATCTATGTCTATTTTATCAATATATTCAATTCGAAAAGAGGTATTCTGAGAATACGCTGATCAGTTATAAAACAGATCTAAATCATTTTTGTGATTACTTAATGTCTATTTATGAAATAGAGAGTTTGTCATCCGTCAAGAAGCAACATGTAAGATCTTGGATGGTTGAGTTATTGGATCAATCTATTTCTACTAAGACTATTAATCGGAAATTATCCTCTCTAAGGTCATTATTTAAATTCTTAAGAAAGAAGGAAATTGTTAAAATTAATCCAATGATTAGTATTGTCGCACCTAAAATACCAAAACGGTTGCCACAAATAGTTAACGATGATGTAATACAAGAAGCTTTAAATGGTGAATATATAATAGAGAACATTAGTAACCTGCGTACTGATCTTATGATCAACCTGCTATATCAGACGGGTATAAGGAGACAAGAGTTAATAGACATAAAAGATCTAGATATAAATTATAAGAGGTCTGAGATCAAAGTACTTGGTAAAGGAAATAAAGAGAGAATAATACCAGTATCTAAAAAACTTCTCAATAAAATTGATCGATATAAGGAAATTAGAAATAAAGAAGTGAATAGGGTAGATGGCCATTATCTGTTACTTACGAATAAAGGCAATAAGTTATATCCTAAATTTGTTTACAATGTGGTGACGAAATATATAGCCAATATTTCAACTATTAAAAAGAATAGCCCGCATATGCTTAGGCATAGTTTTGCAACTCATTTGCTTAATAACGGAGCTGATATTAATGCAATCAAAGAGTTATTAGGTCATTCTAGTCTATCTTCAACTCAAGTATACACTCATAATAGCATCAATAAGCTCAAAGAGGTATATAAAAAGGCTCATCCTAGATCCAAAACTGTATAATTTGGGTTGTCTAGAAAATGTTTTTAAATACTTATTTTGGCTAATGTCCCTCATTTAGAAGCAGTTACAACTATAGATACTTGGTTTGGGAAAAAAAAAATTAAAAAACTTCTCAAAGTGTTCCTAATATCCAAATAAAATAATAATTTTGCAGTCGCTTGGGAAAACGATCTAAGCTTTATTTGAAATACAGTACCAAATTGCCGATGTAGCTCAGTTGGCCAGAGCAGCTGATTTGTAATCAGCGGGTCGGGGGTTCGAATCCCTCCATCGGCTCATTTTAATTGCAATTTGAAAAGAATTATAGCGTAGGGAGTGCGCCGAAGTTGGAGAGTCGGGACGGACTGTAAATCCGTTGTTTAGGCTGAGTAGGTTCGAATCCTACCACTCCCACAAACTATATGTTTGTGTTTGAGTTTGAAACTTGGATTCCATATTTTTCTTTCATGTTGTTTATCGCTTTAGTAATAGGCGGGAGTAGCTCAGTTGGTAGAGCATCAGCCTTCCAAGCTGAGGGTCGCGGGTTCGAGTCTCGTCTCCCGCTCTAAGTTTTAGAGTTTTCTATTACTTAAGTTTATCAGTAACGTCTGATACATAGATAAAAAATATATATGTTGATTTAATCTTGTTTATTCATGATTTTGTCGACATATCCGTGTTTGTTGACATATTAACTTTTTTCACCTTTATTATCGTTTTTAATATAGGATGAAATATTCTCATTACAAAGTAATAAGATAGGGTAATTCCTTTCGTTAATACTAGTAAATTGAATTGTTGATAAACACTTAGTATAAGCGAAAATTGTAAAAGTTAGTGAATAGTTATAAGTGTAGATAGGTATTATCAGCCCTTTTAGGTTCAGCTAGCTTCTTTTTTGAAAAATATTTATTATTACATTATTAATTATTCTGACTTAAATTAAACCTGATGGCTAAAGAAACATTTTCTCGTACGAAACCTCACGTTAACGTTGGAACTATTGGTCACGTAGATCACGGTAAAACTACTTTGACAGCTGCCATCACATATGTCTTGTCTAAAGACGGTTTGGCTGAAAAGAAAGACTATGATGCGATTGATGGTGCTCCAGAGGAAAAAGAAAGAGGTATTACTATTAATACAGCTCACGTTGAATACGAAACGGTAAACAGACACTATGCACACGTAGATTGTCCTGGTCACGCCGATTACGTAAAGAACATGGTAACAGGAGCTGCACAGATGGATGGTGCTATACTAGTAGTTGCGGCTACAGATGGTCCTATGCCACAAACAAGAGAGCACATTTTACTTTGTAGACAAGTAGGAGTGCCTAGAATTGTTGTTTTCATGAACAAAGTTGACCTTGTTGATGATGAAGAAATGTTAGAACTAGTTGAAATGGAAGTAAGAGAACTTCTTGATCAGTATGAATTTGATGGAGATGGTACTTCTGTAATTCAAGGTTCTGCAATTAAAGCATTAGAAGATGATGCTAATGGTGTTGCACAAATACATGCTTTGATGGCAGCAGTTGATGCTGAAATTCCTGAGCCTGTTAGAGATGTAGATAAGCCATTCTTGATGCCTATTGAAGATGTATTCTCTATCACAGGTAGAGGTACAGTTGCAACTGGTAGAATAGAAAGAGGTGTAATCAACACTGGAGATCCAGTTGAAATCGTTGGTATGCAAGCTGCAGACGAGAAGAAAATTACTTCTACGATTACTGGTGTAGAAATGTTTAGAAAGATTCTTGAAAGAGGAGAAGCTGGTGATAACGCTGGTCTTTTACTTAGAGGTATTGATAAGGAGACAATTAAGAGAGGAATGGTAATCGTTAAGCCAGGATCTGTTACTCCTCATGCTCATTTCAAGTGTGAAGTATATGTTTTAGGTAAGGATGAAGGTGGTAGACATACACCATTCTTCAATGGTTATAGACCACAGTTCTACTTTAGAACAACTGATGTAACTGGTGATGTTGTATTAGCTGCAGGTGTTGAGATGGTAATGCCTGGTGATAACGTTACTCTAGAAGTGAAGTTATTGAACCCTATCGCAATGGAGAAAGGTTTAAGATTCGCTATTAGAGAAGGTGGTAGAACAGTTGGTGCAGGTCAGGTTACTGAGATTATTGCATAATTATCTTACTCTTGTCATACGGACAAAAGTATAGTTTGAAATATAAAATTAAGCACCTCTTTGGAGGTGCTTAATTTTCTTGTATAATCAATAAACTAATATTTGTTGATTAAATTATATACACGGGCATAGTTCAATGGTAGAATAGAGGTCTCCAAAACCTTTGATCTGGGTTCGAATCCTAGTGCCCGTGCAATTTTTTATAATTTGTTATAGTAAGCCTATTACTCAGTAATATTGTCTACATTTGCAAATTAATTTGACTTTTGATATCCTTATTATGGACAATATAATACTATACGTTAAAGAAAGCTACAATGAGCTATTACATAAGGTGACTTGGCCAACTTGGCCAAATCTTCTTAGTAGTGCCCAAGTAGTGCTAGTTGCATCAATTATAATAGCTTTAATAATTTTTGTAATGGATACAATTTTCAATAGCGGTCTTTCTCGAATTTACGAAATGAACTCATAATATCATGTCAGAAGATAAGAAGTGGTATTCATTAAGGGTTATTAGTGGTAAAGAAAAAAAGATCAAGGAGCGAATTGAACTTGAATTGAACAGAAATCAATGGAATGATTATGTTACACAAGTTTTAGTACCTTCTGAAAAAGTGTATAAAATACGAGCTGGGAAAAAAGTTATCCTAGAAAGAAATATTCTACCAGGATATATATTGATAGAAGCTGTGCAAGCTAAATTCTCAGGTGAGATTATTCAGGCAATATCAAACATGCAGAATGTCATTCACTTTTTAGGTAGGGGAAATCCAATACCTATGCAGCAATCTGAAGCTAACCGTATGTTAGGTAAAGTAGATGAGTCGCAAGAAGTAGGTGAAGCAATGATAGAACCGTTTATTGTTGGTGAGACTATCAAGATTATCGATGGTCCTTTCAAAGATTTCGTTGGTGATATCAAGGAAGTCAATGAAGAGAAGAAGAAGTTGAAAGTAATAGTAAAAATATTTGGTCGAGGTACAGAAGTTGAGTTAAACTTTATGCAAGTCGACAAACAATCATAAAAACAAAGGTACAATGGCTAAAGAAGTCGAAGCTTTTATAAAGTTACAAGTCAAAGGTGGAGCAGCAAATCCATCGCCACCAGTAGGTCCAGCATTGGGTGCTAAGGGTGTAAATATCATGGAATTCTGTAAGAGATTTAATGCTCGTACAGAAGATATGAGAGGTAAAGTTGTACCTGTTGTAATTACAGTGTTTAAAGACAAATCGTTTGAATTTGTAATTAAAACATCTCCTGCAGCAGTTCAATTAATGGAAGCAGCTAATCTTAAAAAAGGTTCACCTGAATCTAACAGAAACAAAGTTGGATCTGTTACTTGGGATCAAGTAAAAGCTATCGCTGAAGATAAAATGTCTGATTTGAATGCATTTACTGTTGAGTCAGGTATGAAGATGGTTGCTGGTACAGCAAGAAGTATGGGTGTTACTATCAAGGGCGATGCTCCTTGGCAGGCATAATAAAGAGTATTTATTAATACGAGGTAGACATTTGAAGAGAATGTTGCTTGACCTCTAAAGTTATATATTATGGCAAAAATGTCTAAGAAAAGAAAGGCCTGTGAAGAGAAGGTAGACGCTGAAAAGTTATACTCAATCATAGAAGGTGCTAAACTAGTAAAAGAAGTTAATCAAACTAAGTTTGATTCTTCTGTAGATATCCACATTAGGTTGGGTGTCGATCCTAGAAAAGCAGATCAGGCTATTAGAGGTACAGTATCGTTGCCAAATGGTACAGGTAAATCTAAGAAAGTTCTTGTTCTTTGTACTCCAGATAAAGAGGCAGAGGCAACAGCAGCAGGTGCTGACTACGTAGGTTTAGATGAATACGTAAAGAAAATTCAAGATGGTTGGACTGATATTGACGTTGTGATTGCAATGCCAAGTGTTATGGCCCAAGTTGGTAGAATCGGTAGAATACTAGGACCAAGAGGTCTTATGCCGAATCCTAAGACTGGTACTGTAACACCTAACGTAGGTGCTGCTGTTACTGAAGTTAAGAAAGGTAAGATTTCTTTTAGAGTCGATAAATATGGTATCATTCACTCTTCAATAGGAAGAGTATCTTTTACTGCTGAAAAGTTAGTAGAAAACATGAATGAATTATTGGGTACGTTGGTTAAAATGAAACCATCTACTGTTAAAGGAGCATACATGAAAACAATTTCTATTGCTTCGACTATGAGTCCTGGTATCAAAATCGATCCTAGATCTATTAGTTAATAACCTCCAAAAGAATTAGAAATGAATAGAAATGAAAAAGGACAAGAAATAGAAGTTCTAAAGGAAAAATTCGCTAATAATGAATTCTTCTACTTAACAGATTCTTCTTCAATGACGGTAGGTCAAATCAATGATTTACGTAGAGCATGTTTTGAGAAGAATATTCAAATGCAAGTAGTTAAGAATACCTTAGCTATAAAAGCACTTGAATCTGCAGGTGAGGAAAAAAACTATAGTGGATTATATGAGTCTTTAAAAGGCCCAACAACAATATTATTCTCTGAGACAGCTAATCTACCTGCGAAAGTTATAAAAGACTACCGTAAGAAAGGGGAGCGACCAATTTTGAAAGCAGCTTATATCGGTACATCTATATATGTAGGTGATGACCAATTAGATACGCTATCTTCATTAAAGTCAAGAGAAGAGCTTATTGGAGAAGTAATTTTATTACTACAGTCTCCAATGAAGAATGTAATTGGTGCATTAAATTCTGGTGGTCAAAAACTAGCAGGATTAGTAAAAGCACTAGAAGAGAGAGCTTAATTGAAGTTCTGAATCCTTAAATGGCTTCCAAGCGTTATCGCTACTCAATATATATTTATTGATTAACAATTCTAAACAAAACATTAAAATGGCAGATTTAAAAGCCCTAGCAGATCAATTAGTTGGTCTTACAGTAAAAGAAGTAAATGAACTAGCTACAATATTGAAAGATGAGCATGGTATTGAGCCAGCAGCAGCAGCAGTAGCAGTAGCAGCAGGTCCAGCCGGTGGTGGCGAAGCAGCAGAAGAGCAGACTGAGTTTGACGTAATGTTAAATTCTGCAGGTGCAGCTAAGTTAGCAGTAGTGAAAGAAGTTAAGACTTCATTAGGTGTTGGTCTTAAAGAAGCAAAAGAATTAGTTGATGGAGCTCCAGGCGTAATTAAAGCTGGTGCATCAAAAGCTGAAGCTGAAGCTTTGAAAGCAGCATTAGAAGCAGCAGGTGCAGAAGTAGAATTAAAGTAAGATTCGATCAATCACTGGATAGTACAAATAAAATACAATAA
>CALDEO010000161.1 GCA_937942465.1 uncultured Saprospiraceae bacterium | reverse complement strand
GCCATTACTACTTGATCTTCTGCGGCACATCCGGCTACTATCGTTCCACTTGGTAATGTATTGTCTGGTGCTGTTGTCCCCGCTACTGGTGCTATACTTGAATACACAAGTCCCATTGTATTTGCGGCAGCTACTGTTGTCTGCCAATCTGTTATTTCTGTGCCCAATGCACCACTACATATTGTTGCTAAACCGTCTGTTATTGTCGTTGCTGTTGGGCAGGTATTACAGTTACATGAAAGTGAAACTGGCGTTCCGAAAAGACAATCATTAAACGATGTTAAATTTGGAAAAATAATGGCAGGAACACCAGTGTAAGTAATTGTAATTGAATAGTCAAAACTTACAACTGCACTATTTACTCCATCACAACAAGAACCTGTTGCTTGATCGTATAGAAGTATTTGAAAACCTAATGCAGGATCATAAGACCCAAAATTTGTTTCGTCAAATGAAATTGAGGTTCCAGAAACCAATGACAATGCAATACCAACTCCAGCATTATTCCTTACATCAGCTAATAAATTACCAGCAGTACAAGTACTCGGGTAAACAACATTCGTAATATTAATTGTATACGTTGGAGGACTTGGAGGAGAAGCAGGAGCACCTGTAATAGCTCCAGTAGAAATACCACCGCCACTTGATCCATTTGGGCAACCAAAACTAATGGGACTAGAAGATCCTGTTAAATTAGCATTACTTGTTCCATTTAATATGACATCAGGGATTGCGGCAGCAGATTTAGCCACAACCGGAGTTGCAAAGTATGTTTTTGAATTATCTAATGTAGAACAATCAAAAGGTAAAGAAAAATCATTAAGAGGTGCACCTCCAGTTGATTCGAATAAATTATTAACTGTGTTAGCCAAAGTACCGCCAATCGTAACTGCACCAATAGCAGTTGCCAAAGAAGTGTCGTCAGTAATGGTCGTAGATATAGGAGTAGACTCAGTTAACCACCAACCGACTACACAATTCTCTCCAAGAGCAGTTACATCAGTGTCTAAGCTAATACTCTGTGGTCCTGTACAAGAAGTTACCTCAACAGTACTATTATTATCTCCACTACCTGTACCTGGCTCTGCTAAAACATTTACTTTAAGTTCGGTTCTACAATCAGGATTTACCTCATTTAAATCTCCTAAATAGAAAGTATACACTCCTACCGTATTTATATCGACTTGTCCAGCGCCTGTTCCGGCAACTGGTGAAAACGTAGTTGTATTCGAAGCAAGTGTAGTTGCTGTAGATCCTAGGCCATCATACCAATTATAACAATCCGAACTAGAAGTAAAAGCAGACGCTGGAATTGGGTCTCCAATACAGATTTGAATTTCTGCTGCAGTCATACCACCTACAAGTTCCGTATTTACATCTCTGCAGCACATTTGTGGTCCCCTGGCACATAATAGGGCATCCATCATTTTAGCTTTCTGACATTCTGAGAATGTATTAATACAACCCTGAAAAATATTATAACTCATAATATTATTAAGTGTATTGGGTTGACCGTAAGCAGAACAATTTGGCAAACTACTATTAAAAGAACAATCGGATTGAGGTCCTCCAGTATCACAACCAGTACATCCTAATTCACCACCTGAATAATCAGGATCTTCATCAGTATCTTGAATTAAATCACCACTTGTACAATCATCTGTTGTAATTGTTGGATCGTCACAAATACCTCCTCCAAAAGTGTTTGTGTCATGTGTATGAAACAAACCGAAGTAGTGACCAAACTCATGAATCAAAACTTGTCCTGATCCCAAAGACCCAACGGCAGCGCAATTCATTGTGCCAGCACTATATAGGAACCCATCGTAACAAGCCCAACTCATAGCCATATCGATATCAGAATTAACAGAAACAGGTAATGGTGCAAATCCATTACACCCAGAACCGTTACCTGTATCAAAAAATACATAAATGTTAACAGCATTAGGAATATCGGTAATAGCTGAAGCATTATACGTACAACCAAAATCTCCCGTTCTGATACCTCCAGGAGCATTGGCATCGTTTAAACATAAATAAAATTCCATATCAACATTCTGACATGAATAAAAATCATTCATAATATCAACCATGCCTGTAAGCTCTGCAGTCGTTGGAATATCACCAGCATTTGCTGAACAGGTAGTCGTTGTACTAAGTGTATAGGCAACAGGTACACGAAATTTTTCTGTTTGAGACCCGGAACATGCCATCGCTTGTGTTACGTCACAAGACTGAACACAACCTGCACCATAACCATCTGATAAGGACCAAGTGCCAGCACCAGAACCTCTCAATTGCATTATTCTATTCTCTATACTTATTTTCCCATTACTCTCAAGGTTAGATGCGAGAGTCTCTGATCCACACCAATTTTCCTGAATATTTTGTGTGAACAAAGTACTTCTTATTTCATCTTCATTTATAAGCTGACTCGTACTAGGGTTTTGGCCAAATCCAAGCTGACAAATAGAAAGTATACTTATAATCAGGCAATATAATCTAATGTGTTGCATCTCCGTCGGTTTTTCTTAGGCGCAAAGCCAAGAATATGTAATAGGTCTATAGAGAGCAAAGTTAAAAATATATCATCATATTTAAATAAAACATATAAATATTTACCAAATATTTCATGACGCAGAATTAGCGCAGAGTAGATATTACTAAAATATAACAACTTAACAAGTTCATACTAAAATCAGATACAACTACTTAGTATTTATATAGGTTTAGGTACAAACAGAAAGAGCCACGATTACTCGCAGCTCTTTCTATTTATTTAGCTAATTATAGTCACTCATTACTCAATAATAATCATCTTCTTAGTTGCAGTGAACGTACCTGAGTTCAACTCATAGTACAATACGCCACTTACGTTCAAGTCTGATTTGTTTACTGATACTGTATTGTATCCAGCTGCATAAGTATCATTGATTACTTTTACAACTTTTCCTGTTACGTCATAGATTGTTACGATCGCTTTTGCCGCTTCTGGCAATTCGAATCCGATAACAGTCATATCTGCGAATGGGTTAGGCTCATTCTGGAATAATGCAAAGTTCTGACCTTCTGTACCTCTTGTTACTAAAGTAACATTCGCTACGTCTAATGCATTCGTTAAGTATGCTTCAGAAGAAGTTACTTGACTTGTTACATCAATCATGTTTGATACATTTCCGTTAGATGTCGCTACAAAGTTCATTGTGAACAATACTTCGTCGCTTGATGCCGTAACACCATTTACATCTGACCAACTCATTGTAGTCACATCGTTTGATAACTTACCGATTAGGCTTGCTGTCATTGCGATACTTCCTGATTCTACTGATACTAATTCTAGTCCAGCTGTGTTCATTGTGAACTGGTAGCCATACACTTCATTGAAGTTAGAAGATGTTACTTCTACTGTTAATGCATTACCAGCTACTACTTCTTGTGATGCAATTGCTAATTCTAAGCTAGAAGCATTTCTGTTTCCTGTTGCTACTGAACTTGCATTCGCTTGTACTGTACCGTTAACATCACCTACTTTGATTGCAACGAAATCTTCGTTCATCATGTCTGATGATAATGCACTTACATTGATTGTCTCGTTGTAAGCAAATGCATCATTTGTTAAATCATCACTCGCATCTACTGCAATCCATGATGCGTTACTTGGTAACTCATCGTAGAT
>CALDEO010000160.1 GCA_937942465.1 uncultured Saprospiraceae bacterium | reverse complement strand
TTGATCGGTACATAATATCCAAAATCTCTCAAGCCAAACCCTCTTGCTGGAGAGTAATCATAATCTTGCGGAAAGATAATACCTGATGATATCCCATCTACTATAGGGAAGAAACCGAATGGTAAAACCAAAGGAGTCGGCACTCCCGCTATCTCTAGATTGGCAGGGCCCATGACGGCAAGTCTACCCGGTATTAATTTCAACTTTTTGGTATGAATACCATAATGTGGTGTATCGTGATCACAAGTCGTAATGATTGCATCACTATTATATACCTGATCTTCAAAGTATGTCGAGTCTGAGTCTTTGCTTACAAACTTAGTCCTTGAACCGAGTACATAAAACTCTCCTTCTTGAGCAACTGAGTTATGTACGATCCCTTTTTTAGTTTTGAAATTATATTTAAGTTGATCATAAGACACCTCTTGCGACCCATCCGAAAATGAGGGCTTACCTATCTCTTTACCCTTTTCATCTTTGACGCTTGACGCGAATGCAATATCCTCGTTGAGACTTATTTTTATGTATTCTGCCTTGATTTCATAATTTTCATAGTTGACATAAGCATCACCATAAAGATGTAATTCATTGGTCTTTACATCTAACCATTGGGTATCTACTGCCCCGTAAGTAACCTCAGAGTCTAAAGCATCTTCTGAAGGCTTTAATTTTTTACTAGATGTAGGTATTACTCTAGGCGCTATCGTATCCTGCTTGGACATGGCCCCTTCAAAACTCGGTCTACCATTTTTACCCTTTTTCATTTTTATAAGTTCAACATTCTCCGTAAGGGAATCTTGATTACTGGTTACAGTCGAGCTCTCAATACTCTTGCCGAGCTGAATAGCTACACTATCAACAACCTGTGCATGTACGGTAGTACACATACAAATGACAAAAAATAGTACTATATAAAAGATTGCTTTCAAATTAAATACATATATTTAATATGTGTAATGTATAAATTACTACATTTACATTTATTTATCAAATCTCAAGTTTTACACAAACATATGAGAAAACTACAACTTATACGCAATTGCTTTGCAATAGCGATCTTACTTATTCAAGTAACTATTGGCTATACGCATACTGCAATACATAACGATGCATTAAGCAATAATGTATCTAATTTTGATTATTTAGGTATAAATAATGAAAGTGTAAAGACCATAGTCATTGATCCGGGCCATGGTGGCAAGGACCCTGGCTGCTCTGGTAGCTTATATAAAGAAAAGGACATTGCACTGGAAATAGCTCTTAAGTTTGGGCATTTGGTAAAGATGCATTACCCTGATATGAATGTTATCTTCACTCGATCTAATGATCAATTTATCCCATTGTACAAGCGTATTAATATTGCAAATCAGTCTAATGCTGATCTTTTCATTTCAATACATTGTAATTCTTTTAAAGATCCTTCTATCTATGGTACGGAGACTTTTGTAATGGGACTACACAAAGTAGATGAAAACCTAGAAGTAGCAAAAAGAGAAAATGCTTCGATCATTCTAGAGAAAGATTTCGAAAAAAACTATGATGGCTATGATCCGAATAGCCCACTGGGGCATATCATGTTATCTAATTATCAAAATGCATACTTAAATAGAAGTTTATCTATTGCAGAATATGTAGAAGATAACTTTGCCCACCGTACTGACAAGCTCAGTAGAGGTGTTAAGCAAGCAGGATTTGTTGTATTAAAGGCAGCTACGATGCCAAGTATACTAGTCGAGGCAGGTTTTCTATCAAATAAAAAAGAAGAAGCATATCTAGGAAGTCAACGTGGTCAACATGAGATTGCTTATAGCCTACTCAACTCAGTGGAGATGTATATGCAAGACCAAGAAGAGACTACTCCTATTGTATATTCAAATGTCCCTAAAGCGATCAGAATAGATGAGCAAGTAAGGCTAAGTGCAAGTCCTAAAGCCGCTCAACAAGTATCAATGACAGAAGCTAAAGCACCAGTAAAACCAGTCCTTAACAAAAGTATTGAAGCTGCGATTGCATTGAAGAAGCCTACTGTTATGTATAAGGTACAAATCGCTGCTTCAAAGGGAAAACCAATGAAGCAACAAGATTCAAAATGGAAAGAGTTGACTGATATCGAAATTGAGCAAAAAGATGGTTATTACAAATATTACCATGGAGTATTCAATACGATAGAAGAGGCTAACGATCATAAAGTTAGTTTACGTCAATCAGGATTTAAAGGTGCATTTTTGGTAAAAAAGTGATCACTAAAACCCTAAGGTCATACTTTATAAAAGAATCTTGGCTCCACTTTTAGGTCAAGTACAATGTATTTTGGTAAAAAAAAAGCCCAACTAAAGTATAGTCAGGGTAGGTTTGGTGACAATTCAACCTATCAAAAGAGCAATTATTATAAACTGGATTGCCTTTCATCGATTAAGTAATATAAAACCAATTCAAATCCTTTACTTTGCAGACTTGAACATATCACGAATTGAAAGCGTTTCATAGCTTTGTGATACAAACGATCAACAATGACCAAAGAAATAAGAATTGGAGCTCTCGCTGTTATAGCCATCATCGGATTGATATGGGGTTATAAATTTGTAAAAGGAGAAAATCTATTTTCAAAAAGTACAGTATTGACTACAAAGTTTGATGACGTTACATTATTGTCCGTCTCATCTCCTGTATTTATCAGAGGACTGAAAGTAGGTACTGTTACCGATATTCGATTAGATGAGTCAGACTTAACGAAGATGATTGTAGAATTTGCAATTGAAGGTAACTTCAAAATGCCAAAGAGTGCTGTTGTATCGATGAAGAGTGAAGGACTTGTGGGTGGCAATGTACTTGCAATTGACTTTGACAAACTATGCTCAGGTCCAGATTGCGTACAAGAAGGTGATGAACTCAAAAGTAAAACAATGGGTATACTTAGCTCTCTGCTAGGTGAAGATGAAATCGAAAATGTTGCTGGTACACTTAAGGAATCTCTCCAAGGGGTTGTATCTGAGCTAGGAGACCCTAATAGTAATGCAGCACTAGACAAAATAATAAGAGATCTCAGTACATCTATGGAAAATATTGCACAGATGTCAGCTCAGACCAATACCCTACTAGCTAAGTCTAATGCTAGTATTGTAAAGACGATGAACAACATGTCTAACATCACGTCAAACCTTGCTAAGAACAACGAAAACATAACTACTATACTATCTAATCTCAGTGAGACTACTCGTCAATTAAATGCTGCAGGTATAGATAAACTTGTAAATAACACGAATACAACGATTGCTCAAGCATCTACAACACTTAAAGGCCTTGATGCTACCATGTCTCAAGCAAGTACAACATTCACTGAGTTGACTTCACTACTCAACACTGTAAAGAGTGGCGACGGTAGCTTGACTAAGCTATTAAATGATAGACAGTTGTATGATAACCTTGAGTCTACATCAAAGAACCTATCGTTCTTATTACAGGATCTACGATTGAATCCTAGCCGATACGTCAAAGTATCTGTTTTTGGAGGAAAGAACAAAGATGCTTACGTAAAACCTGAGAACGATCCGGCTTTTAAAGATAACTAAGCCGTAAAAACTGTCAAGTGTAAGATAGTTGACCAATTAGAAGAGCTTATTAATTTTACCACTGCCTTTTAGTTTATAACTTAAGACTAAAGTAACATACCTGCTTTTTACATAGTTAAAAATCAGGTATTAGTACTCGTTTATTAATCAAAAAATAATGGTAACCGCTTAAAAATCTCTGTTTAAACATTGTATTTTAAGTTAAAAAATCATGCATAAAAGCCGATAAAACTACCTCTTAAGAACTTCAATGACATAATTAGGAATAAATAAAATGATAAGCTTACACATTACGAAAATAATCTATATCTTTACATTATAAGAAAATAGGGAAAAATTACTTGAAGGGTGTTTTTATGGAGATGGAGAGATAAATGTATTCTCCCATCTCTATTTTTTTTGCCCTGTACTCAACGAAGTACTCCTCCTCTTTTACAGTTCGTCACGAACTATGACAGTTCAACCAACTAAGACGTATAAATCATCGCTCAACCCCACAGTCCTTTTGATAATATTGTAACTTGCTGGTCTAAGTATTATTAAAAAAATCAACAAGCGTTTTTTTCTTTGTTGTGATTAATAGTTGCTTCATATTATCTAGCCCATAATAACTTCGATATGTGGATCATTTTAATTTTCTTCTTCGCCCACTGGTACCTATCAGCTTTTAGTCAGACCTTCTTTTTACATCGATATGCTTCACATAGTATGTTCACTATGAATAAATTCTGGGAGCGATTCTTCTACATATTCACTTACATATCTCAAGGTAGCAGTTACCTAAGTGCCAAATACTACGGACTCATGCACCGAGTACATCATGCATATACAGATACGGAGAAGGATGTCCACTCACCAGAACATAGTGATAACTTATTCGCGATGATGTGGGATACTAAGAACATCTACAATCGTATATGTGATGGTAGAATGGCGGTAGAGGATCGATTTAAAAAGAATCTACCATCATGGGAGTCATTCGAAAAATTTGCACATTCTAATTTTAGTCGTATCCTCTGGGGTATTGGCTATATCAGTTTTTATATTTTATTTGCTGAGCATTGGTGGTTGTACATATTGCTACCTGTTCACTTTTTGATGGGACCATTTCATGGTGTTATCATCAACTGGTGTTCACACAAGTTTGGCTATAGAAACTTTTCATTGTCAAACACCAGCACCAACTTCTTACCTATAGACTTCTTGGTCATGGGAGAGTGCTATCATAACAATCATCACAAGTATGGTGCTAGAGCCAACTTTGGCGGTATACGATGGCATGAAATAGATCCTACCTATGTTATCATGAAAGTCCTCAATCGACTGCACATCATACGGCTGAAGGTATCGTAAGACTATAAAATAAGAACGATTTAATTTCTAATTAGATTTAAATGACTCTTGCCATGATCGGCAAATCAGATCTGTAGAATGAATAACTGCCTGTCGCAGGTTTAACTATTTCTTCTGCTGACTTCTTTCTGTACCATTTTGAGCTCTCGACCCATCTCTCCAGTCATAGAGCTATTCTCTTGAGCTCGTCTAATGAGATACGGTATTACATCTTCTATCGGGCCGTAGGGTAGATATTTGGATACATTGTACCCAGCATTGGATAGATTAAATGTTATAAAATCACTCATCCCGAATAATTGACTAAAATTGAGATGTGGGTGATCTCTTTTGATATTATGCT
>CALDEO010000159.1 GCA_937942465.1 uncultured Saprospiraceae bacterium | reverse complement strand
TCTTCGTCCTCAGAGATCATTGTGATCATTCCGTCAAGGTCCTGCTTTTTGTAGATATCTACCATATCCTTAAAAGTATCGCTGCCTGTATCACCATTCTTCACAGTCTCCACTAGCATCTTAGCTTGGTTTTCGTATGGGATGGAGTCAAATATACTCATCTGAAATTCGATCGTTTCTAGACCTGCAACTGGCTTGCTTGATTGTGTAGCCATTTCCATAAATTCCATTTCGTAAGACTTAATAGAGCCATTTTTTAATCCATTAGGATCAAAGTCGCTTGACGCAAATACAGTTAAAAACATAGGTTTCATTCTCTCAAATAAGAACAATGGTAAACCCATCTTAGTGAAATGGTCATTGACCATGCTATACTCATCAGCTGATAGTAGATCCTTAAGGGTCAAGTTATCTTTCATGAATGCACTTTTCATCAACTCTGTAGCACCGCTCATGTCAGACATCTCTGTCATATCTATCTCAAATACCAATCTGCTAGATGCATCAACGGCAGATAATGTACCATCAGGTAAAAAGAAGTCTTGACTTTCGATCATATGGATCGTACCATATAGATACGATGGCTGATCTAGTTTTTTTCCTTCGATCTTCCAAAGTAATGAATTATCAACACCAGTGTAAGCCTGAGTTGTGAGATCTTTAGTACCTCCACATGAGATCAACAATGATGACATCATGATCGCTATTGCGAATGTCCAAATGGTATTTATATTCTTAATATTCATATGCTATCCTTACTTTATAAAGCTAATCTAATTAACGCTAAAAACGACTACAAGCTCCACTCCTATCAATCGAACTAGGCTTGTATGTTTCAATATTCCGCGAAAGCGGTGAAGTCCACAATCTTAATAGACGAACTTATCCTTTTTGCTTATATATCTCGTGAAATATAATGCCAGAAGCAACAGAAACGTTCAAACTATCAATTTTTGCAGATTGCGTAATTTTGAATTTTTCATCTACCAATGCGAGCATCTCTCTCGATACACCATGGTTTTCAGATCCAATAACGACTGCCTTGGGTCCTGACCAGTCAACATCAGACATCAACTTGTCCGAATCTAATGAACTTGCAAAAACTCGGACTCCTGACTCTTTCAAAAATCTCACTGTATTTTGCAGACTTGCCTCTCGACACAATGGTATATTCAACAATGCCCCAGCTGATGCTTTAACTGCATCCTCAGTGATACTCGCTGTTTTTTTGATCGGGATTATCAGATAATCCACATCAAATGCTAAAGCAGATCTTGATATGGCACCGATATTACGAACATCGGTGATGCCCTCAAGTATCACCAAAGTAAAGTCTTTGCCGCTCTCAAATAAATGAGGAAGGACATAATCTAACTTATGAAACTGCACAGGTGATGTATAGGCAAGTACGCCTTGATGCTGCCTAGAGTTGGCTGCATGATCTAGTTTTTCTAGAGGTACTTTGACAAGAGGTATAGTCAACTCCTTGCACTTAGCACGCAAGGCCATTTCAAAATCTCCTCTCATTGTATTATGCACCAAAATCTTATCAATCTCTACTTTAGAGTTGATCGCCTCCATTACTGGGTTTTTTCCGTAGACTAGTTGAAAGTCATTTTTATTATAATCTTTGATAAGCTTCATTTAAAATTTGAGAAAAAACACTAAAATATTGTCTTGTTGGATGCTAACTTACAATCAATATTGTCTTCTAAGACGCTAAGTTACGATCTAGAGACATAAATAAACATTTCTTAGTTGTATATTAACGTCTGTATAATGTGATGTAGTCCTTTAGAAGATTTTTGAACAATTATTGTTCAAACCAATTTTATAGAAGACACGAATCATCTTTCAAAACTAATCTTAAAATTAAATGATGAGAAGAATTGCTACTCTTTCTTTTTTACTTTTAATCTCACTCAGTGCTTTTGCCCAGTCTAATGGTGCTCAAGCAATAGGGATGAGATACTTCAACACCATGGCTGACGAATGGCAGCTCAAGTCTCAAGACTATCAAGATGTGATCATATCAGATCTTTATAAGACGAAACATAATGGTGTAACGCATATTTACTTTACACAACAATACCAAGGTATAGCTGTGGATAATGCAATTACAAATATGAACATTACCAAAGATGGTAATGTAGCTTTTGCTACAAATCAATTTGTATCTGATATTGCAAGTAAAGTCAATACAACGACTCCAGGAATATCGGCATCAGAGGCGCTCATAAGCGTAGCTAGAGAACTGGGAGCTACCGACTTGACACTACCAAGTGTAAAGGAACGTGTTGGTTACACAAAAGTAATCTTCGAAAAAGCAAATTTCTCTCATAACAACATACCAGTACAACTTAAGTACCAAGTACTTAAAGATGGTACTGTAGCACTTGTATGGGATATCGCTATTGATATCACAGGTAGTGCCGATTATTGGTCAGTAAGAGCAGATGCTCAGACTGGAGAAATATTATCACAGAGAAACTGGACAGTATACTGTAAGTTTGAACAAGGTGGTATCAAATCTCACAACCATAACTGTGGTGCTCACAAAATTGCAAGCCAAAATCAAAGATCTACTGTAAACAGTCAAGTTTCTGGATCTTACAATGTATATCCGTTTCCTGCTGAAAGTCCACTAGAGGCAACACAGCAGTTGGTTGTAAATCCACATCTTGTAGAAGCATCTCCACTAGGATGGCATGATACAGATGGTATGGAAGGAGCCGAGACAACGATCACAAGAGGTAACAATGTATATGCATACCTTGATGCTGATGCTGATGATAATGTGCCAGATCTAGGATCAGAACCAGATGGTGGAGCTGAGCTTGTATTTGATTTTGCTCATGCAGTAGATGCAGAGCCAGAAGATAGTAAGGATGCAGCAATCACAAACTTATTTTATGCAAATAACTATATCCATGATTTTTCATACTTAGCAGGTTTTGATGAAGCTGCAGGTAACTTCCAAGAGAATAACTATGGAAATGAAGGAGCAGGTGGAGATAATGTACTTGCTGAAGCTCAGGATGGTACTGGTACTGACAATGCTAACTTTGCTACACCTGGTGATGGTAATAGCGGAAGAATGCAAATGTTTTTGTGGGCAAACGATGGTGGTGGTAATGCTACTATAAACTCTCCTGCAGAAATAGCTGGTGTAATCACGCAGTCTGGTACAGGAGACTTTGGACTATCAATAGAGGGTGCTGATGTAACAGGTGAAGCTGCTATTGCATTCAATGACGGTGAGTCAATGACTGATGGTTGTACTGAGATCATCAACTCCGAAGAAGTAAATGGACGTATTGCATTAATAGATCGTGGATTTTGTTTTTTCAGTCAAAAGGCCGAAATGGCTGAAGCTGCAGGAGCAATCGGTGTATTGATCTGTAATGTACCAGGTGTAAACGGTGGTACTGGAGAAGAGGTTTTAAACATGACTGCAGCTGATGATGCTGGTCCAATAGGAATACCAGTATTGTTTTTACAAACAAGTGTATGTAATGTCATCAAGGCATCTCTAAATGCTGGAGTACCTGTAGAGGTTAATATGAAGCAGATTGATAATGAAGGTCCTACAAGATGGGATGCATCATTTGATAATGGTGTAATGGCTCACGAATATGGTCATGGTATATCTAATAGATTGACTGGTGGACCAAGTGCAGCAGGTTGTCTAGGTAATGACGAGCAGATGGGTGAAGGATGGAGTGATTTCTTTACACTAGTGACTACAACTAAAGTAGGTGCTCAAGGTACTGACAACAGAGCTATAGGTAACTACGTAGCTTCTCAAGGTACTAATGGTAGAGGTATTCGGTCACAACCATATACAACTGACAAAGCATTCAACAACAAGACTTACGACAATATCAAAGGTACAACTGCACCACATCCTCTTGGTGAGGTATGGGCAGCATCATTATGGGATGTATACTGGGGTTTTGTAGATTTATATGGATTTGACGCTGACTTAACAAATACTGAATCAGGTAACTTCAAAGCAATCCAACTAGTTATGGACGGTATGAAGTTCCAGTCATGTAGTCCAGGGTTTATAGCTGGTAGAAATGCAATACTAGCAGCAGACGTTGTGAATCATGACGGTATACACGAGTGTATGCTTTGGGATATATTCGCAAGTCGTGGAGTAGGTTTTAACGCTGATGGAGGTAGTACTGATGATCGTAATGATGGTACTGAGAACTTTGAATCTAAGCCACAATGTATCACAGAATTAAAAATCGCTAAGCAAGTAACTGAACTTGTACAAGCAGATAACGAAATAGAGGTAACACTGACTGTGACGAATCACTTCCCACAGACTGTAAACAACCTAGTAGTAACTGACGAAATACCAGGAGATGCAACATTTGTTGATGGATCTGCAAGTATGACAGGTACTGTAATGGGTAGCAACATGGTATTCAATATCGCAAGTATGGAGTATGATGATGTTATTACTATCACTTACAAATTGAAAGCAGGTTCTCAAAAATCTACTACTTTAGTATTTAATGATGTAGAAGACGATATTGAGACATTCTGGAGTGTAGACTTAACAGGAACAGATAGTCCGTGGATCCCAAGTACAACTAACCCAAGAAGTGGTTCTTTATCTTGGTATGTACAAGAGACTGAAGCTGATGCTGACCAAAGATTATTATTCGGACCATTCACTGTGTCTGGAGCTGTACCAGTATTTAGATTCTGGCATGATATCCGTACTCAACAGTCATTTGATGGTGGGTTTGTAGAAATATCTAACGACGGTGGTACTAGCTGGACTAGAGTAGATGATAAATTTATCAAAGGTGGATATGAAGGACCATTAGCATATGATGCTATTCCAATTCCTTCATTACAAGCTTTCTCTGGTAACAGTGGTGGATATGTAGACGCTTACATTGACCTATCTGCGTACTCTGGACAGTCAGTAAGTATGAGATTTAGATATGGATCTGATGCGACTATTATATCACCTGCAACTGACCCGGGTTGGTTTATTGATGATGCAGAGTTAATGGATCTATTAATTTTGACAAGTACTGCATGTGTTGCGGCAGATGAAACTTCATCTTGTTCTAATGAAGCTACGACTATTATTGATTCTGATAATGTGGTAGCAGTTGTTGATGCAGAGCCTGACTTCTTTGAGATGTCATTGTTCCCTAATCCAACACAGGATCAAGTAAATATCTCTATCGCTGCTAAACAAGTAGCTAATGGTACATTATCTATCTCAAGTATTGATGGTAAAGTAATCATCAACGAGAAGATCGGTATCAACCAAGTGTTACAAACTAAATCTTACAATTTGAAGAGTCTTTCTTCAGGATTATACATTGTTAAGATCGAAACTGAACTTGGTACAATCACTAAGAAGTTAACGATCCAATAAGGATTCGTTACTAATATATAAGGAAGCCCAAGTCGATTGCTCGACTTGGGCTTTTTTTTGTTAGCTATCTCAGATAGATTCATATCACTCAACGACTCTAAATAGTAACATTACTTGATATTGTGCTACCTCTTAAAGGGCTTAAAACCCTTTGAAAGATCTTTATGTATTCCGCATTCATTCTTAAACTAGACTATAAAAGGTTAAATATATCAGCATATTAAGTGGCTCTTTACATTTGCGCAAGGATCCCTTAAAGGGCTTCAAGGGATCTATTAGTCACCTTTTGACACTCCAAGAACCTTTATTAATTCTTAACCTAACTAAGTGCTACAATACAAAACTCCCAAATAGCTAAGAGCCATTTAGGAGTTTTATTTAATATCTATGATTTAGTATCTAATACGGCCAGTAATCATGCATTCTACGACTCTAGCTTATACTTAATAGGCATATGGTACAATGACTTTACTGCTTTGCCATCTTTCTTTGCTGGTATCCAATTACCAGACTCACCGACAATTTTTTTCATGGTTCTTAGAGCCTCTGCTCCACAACCACTCCCAATATCCTTTTTCAATGAGACATCTTGAGTCGTACCATCTGCGTTCACTGTAAACACCACTACAACCATACCTTCTACCTTATTATTACGGGCCTCTTCTGGGTATTTAATCGAAGTATATACCTTAGTAAGTAAAGCTTGTTGAGAACAGTCTTTTTTCTTTTCTATATCCGTTTCGCCTTGACAAGCAGGGTACATTGCTTGGATATCGACTTTATCATTTTGTGTATTACCATCAGAAGGCATGTTAGGGCCTGGACCATTTTTAGGTGTCTTATTCGAATATTTAATAGCCTTATCTACATTATCATTAGATTCTAACTTATACTTAACTGGCATCACGTACATAACTCTTACTGCCTTACCTCTTTGTTTTCCAGGAGTCCATTTTTCAGGCATATTATTCATCGATTGAATAACTCTTACGGCTTCATCAGCACATCCAGCACCAATATCTCTGAGTATTTTGACATTTGACAGCCCACCATCTTTTTCTACTATAAACTTTAATACAACAGTACCTTCTACCTTTTCAGCCCTTGCCTTTTCTGGATATTTAATATTCTTATAGAGATACTCTACCAAATTTTTATTCGAACATTCTTTACCTTCTTCCTTAGGCAATTCCGCACATCCTGGAAACCTAGGCATCTGCTCTACTACTTTGAATACCTCCTCGTCTTGAGCTGGCATATTGGGTCCTGGACCATTTTTCTTAGATTTAGATGTAGCCTCTAATTTATATTTGACTGGTAGTGTATAAAACACTCTAACTGGGCGACCTCTCTGTTTTCCTGGAGTCCATTTTTGAGGCAGATTATTCATAGCTTTAATTACTCTTACTGCCTCGTCACCACACCCTGCACCAATATCTCTGACCTTATAAACTTCTGAAATAGATCCATCTTTCTCAACGATAAATTGTAAGACTACTGTACCTTCTATCGATTTATCCCTTGCCTCTTTAGGGTACTTTAGATTAGTGAATATGTACTGTATGAGCTTTTCAGAAGAACAATCTTTTCTTTCATCCAAAGGTAAATTTTCACAACCTGGAAATCGCGGCATCTGTTCAACAACTTTAAAAATAGGCTCATCTTGCGCATCGCCTTCAAAAGCAGGAGGCGAAGGTGGTGGTGGCACACTTGAAAACTTCGGAGCACTCGGAGGACCAGCAACTGCTGCTGCCGTTGGTGGATTGGGTGGAGGTGGAGGCAGTTTCATATCTGCGGTCACAGGTAGTGTTCTTTGTTTTTCCACTAGTTTACCATCCACTTCCACTACTTCAACAATCTTAATCGTCTCTTCATACGTTACAGGATCAA
>CALDEO010000158.1 GCA_937942465.1 uncultured Saprospiraceae bacterium | reverse complement strand
AGCAAGTAGGTATACATCGGTCTTAAACTTCATATCACCTAACTCAAATATTTGTTCCTGACCTACAATGGTGTGGATTTCATCTCCAGCTTGAGTATACTCACCATTGCCCAGAGTATTAGTCTGAATAATGTTGTAGCCGTCACGTTTTTTCATCGCAGCAGTTTCTTCCAATATAGACTTGACACTTTCTTTTCCTCCAGCCATAGATATGACATTAGGGTGGATATATTCTACGGCAGTAGTATAGTCACTTTTGGATAACGCTGAGGTCATCAACTTAGCACCTTTCATGATTGCTTTATCGTACTCCCCTTGGGCAGATACAGATATTGATATACTGATTAAGAATAGAAAAGTAAGTTGAATAATTTTCATAATGTTCTTTTATATGTTCTTCTTAAGTCAAGACTTGGATTTTTTTACGAAAGTATACAGCAACTGCTCATCTTAAGCTTTTATTAACCAACAAAGACTTTACAGATATAGTACTACCATAATGATGCCTCTTTTAAATTGACCAAGTCATTATAAAACAACTTCGTCGTATCAGCAAACGACTGAGTGAAGTCCGTTACATAAAATGCATCCTTACCTTGCCCTTCAGTATTCAATAGTTTTTTCTCTTCCAATCTTCTATAGACTTCCTTGGCTATGATGTCTGTAGAGTCTAATACATCTACTTTATGATCGAAGTATTCTGCGACATGAGTCTTGATCAATGGAAAATGTGTACAAGCAAGTAATATCGCCTCTATTCCAGATAAGCGCTTGTCGGATAGATAATGGGCTATAATATCATGACTTACCTTGCCTTGATGAAACCCCTCCTCTATCATCGGCACAAGCAATGGAGTAGCTAGATTAGCACATTCAACACTTGTATTCTGTTCTTTGATTTTGGTTTCGTAGACATTGGATCTGATAGTAGCCTTGGTGGCTATTACACCTACTTTGTTGTAGTTGTTGTCAATGACGGTAGAGACTAGCTCATCTACAACATTGACAAATAATACTTTTTGATCGTAAAAGTCCATGAGGACATCGTATGCTGCTGAACTTGCTGAGTGGCAAGCGATCACGATCATTTTACAATCGTGCTCAAGCAAAAATTTGCTGATGCGAATCGAAAAGTATCGAATCGCATCAGCTGACTTGTCTCCATATGGGAGGTGTGCCGTATCACCTAAGTAGATGAGTCGTTCATTAGGCATCGCTTTTTTGATTGCATTAGCAACCGTTAAGCCTCCTATTCCCGAATCAAATATTCCTATAGGTCTATTGGGCAAGGGGTATATTTTAAAGTCCTAACTTGGCTTTAACCAATGCGCTTACATCTGTAGCATCATCCGCATATAAGATGATACCTAGACTTGCGTCAAATATGTATTGGTAACCATTCTCTACTGCAACATCGTCGATAGCCTTTTGGATCTTATCTCTCAATGGCTTTAACAATTGCTCACTTTTAGTTACAATCTGCTGCTGACTTGTCTGTTCGAATTGACCAATCTTAGTCTCTTCTTCTTTCAATTTTGCAGCTTCTGTTTCCAATTGTTTAGGAGCGATCTCACCTTGTTGTTGTTTTCTTTCAAGTTCTTGATACTTAGTCTGTAGACTCTGGATCATTGCCTGACCTTTCTTTTGCAACTGAGCTTTATAAGTCTCAAGATTAGCGTTTGCTTCTTTAACTTCTGGTATTTCAGATATCAATGCTTGCGTATTGATAAACCCAAATTTTTGAGCTTGAAGACCACCTGCACATAGCATTAATACTAAGCAAATGTTGATAAATGGTTTTGTGAATTTCATATTTAAAGTAATTTTCATTCTCTTTTTAAAATCTATGTGAATGCGTTTTGTTATTGCCGTCAATCAGGCTTTTAAAAAAAATCATTTATCACGTTCGATAAATATTTAATAAGTGTCTGATTTTGAAGCGGATGCGAAAATAATATTAATTGGAATATTTTCATTTTTCACAAGACAAAAAAACGCTTCTTTACTTCAAAAAAGTGATTTATCTCACTTTTTTGATGATATCCTGTGTTTTGTCGTACTCCTCTGAAGCAAACAATAACCCTGCCGAACCGCTTTTATCAAATATTAGGTCATATCCTCTGTCCGCTGCATATCCTTCAATTGCATTGTATACTTGATCTTGGATAGGACTTACAAGCTCTTCTCTTTTACGGAATAAATCTCCCTCTGGTCCAAATCTTCTTTTCTGTAGATCTCTCACTTCTCCCTCTTTACCTACGATCTCATCTTCTCTTTGTTGTCTTACTTCATCAGATAGCAATACTTGCTCTGCCTGATATTTGTTATACATACTCTTGATCTTATCGTACTCTTGAGCGATTTCTTGACGCCACTCAGCAGCTACCTTATCAAGATTAGTTTGAGCCTCTTTATATTCCGGCATACCGTCAAGTACAGCGTTAATGTCTACAATAGCGATTCTCTGGCTAGTACCTAGTGTTGTAAATAATACAACTAAACTTAGTGCAAATAGTGTTTTTTTAATCATGATCTTATATTTTAATTTTAGAAAGTGATTCATTGTTTCTGTAATCAGAACTCAAAAATAAGATTTTCATTGTCCTTTGACCATATGACTGCAATTTCATCCAAAAAGTTTCATGTCTTTTTTATTAAACTTTTCTTCTGTTTTACACAAATATCAGATTATCAGTACTTTAAGTTACTATTTTTCAGATAGTTGTTTTTTGCATTAACTAATGTTTAACCCTCTTTTTGTTTTTAGTAAGGATTTTAATCGAAGTTTGACTCTGCATCGTATCTTCGGCAATAAGTACAAAATCAATACTTTGATATGAAAAACCTACAGCATATTGTCGATTCTATGGCTATTAATATTGCAGATGCAATGTCAGCCAGTCAGCCAAATACTGAACTGCAGTTATCGGATGAGGCACGTACCAAGGTACAAGCTTGTCGTACATACTTAGATGATCGACTATCTAAAAGAGATGATCTTTTATATGGCATCAATACGGGCTTTGGATCTCTATGCAATGTCAAGGTTGAAAAAGATGAATATTCTGAACACCAAAAAAACCTAGTTATATCTCACGCTTGTGGACTAGGGGAGGAGATACCAGTACATATTGCAAGGCTTATTTTCTATCTCAAGGTTAAAAATTTAAGTTTTGGATATTCAGGGGCTCGGTTGTCATTGCTTGACCATATGATATCGATCTTTAACAAACAGATAACTCCGGTTATATATGAATTCGGTTCATTGGGAGCATCTGGAGATTTAGCACCATTGGCACATTTGGGCTTGACCCTTTTGGGAATGGGGAAATCAACGTACCAAGGAGATAATAAGCAAACAAAAGAAATATTTGAAAACACAGACCTTAAAGGAATAGATCTCTCTGCTAAAGAAGGATTGGCTTTACTTAATGGTACACAATTCAGTCTAGCATACGCAACATGGTCGGCACATCAATCTCAGAAAATGCTTAAAGTAGCTAATATGATTGCTGCTATGTCTGCAAGAGCATTTGAGTGTAGTCAGGAGCCTTTCCATCATTTGATACATCAGATAAGACCGCATAAAGGACAGATAGCTGTAGCAAAGTCAATGAAAGAATGGCTCGGAGCCGAACTGACAAATAAAAAGAGTGTTCAAGATCCATATTCATTCCGTTGTGTACCTCAGGTACATGGAGCGACATCCATTGCACTTGATCATGTGATCGATGTCGTTGAGACGGAGCTTAACGCTACTACAGACAATCCTAATATCTTTCCAGAGGAAGATAAAGTATTGACTGGAGGCAACTTCCATGCTCAACCACTAGCCTTGGTATTAGATTATCTAGCGATCGCAATCGCAGAGCTCGGTAATATATCAGAGCGACGAGCATATCAGTTGATTAATGGAGATCGTGACCTACCACCATTCCTGATAGCTAATGCTGGTAAAAACTCGGGATACATGATCGCTCAATATGCAGCAGCATCTGTAGTCAGCAAAAATAAGCAACTCTGTACTCCCGCATCTGTAGACTCTATTGTATCGAGTAAAGGACAAGAGGATCATGTAAGTATGGCTGCCAATGCAGCTACTAAAACATATAGAGTAGTCAATAATGTATGGAGAGTACTCGGAGTAGAGTTTTTGATTGCATGCCAGGCAATGGACTTCAGAGATGATATCGATCCTGATTCTAGATTGGGCAAGATGCATCAGTCATTCAGAAAAGAGGTAAGCTTTATGGAGCAGGATAGAGAACTCCACTTAGATATGAAAGCAGCAGAAAAATTTCTTAGAAATATCGATGATGCGATTTTATAAGATAAGACGCATAAAAAAGTTGGCTTATTATTTCATCATTCCTAAAACATACTTAGGGTGTTTTATTTTATTATTGCTCAATATTGGCTCAGTCAATGGTCAAGGATTGAGACTGAGTGGTGGTATCGGCAAAGTAATCAAACACAAAGAAACGTTGTTGTTTAATATTCCACCTCAGAGTGGGATTGCGAGGTTGAGTTACATTAGACCGTTGGGTGGTGATAAAGATTGGCATCGATACTGGGGTATGCCGGTACTAGATTATTCTTTTGCAGCGGTTGACTTTGGTGATCAGCAAGTATTGGGTCACGCAGTTGCGTTGATGGCAGGTATTCATTACAAGCTTATTGACAGATCAAGATTTCAGTGGGTTGTCGGTGGTAGATCGGGTGTTGCATATTTGACGAAAGTCTACAATCGCATAGATAACTTGAGTAATAATGCCATCGGGGCACATATCAATAATGCTACAAATTTAAGCAGCTCCTTAAAGTTTAAACTTACAGATCGATGGTCCATAAGTCAGGATATGGAACTCATCCACTTCTCCAATGGTCGTACCAAGAGCCCCAATAGCGGTATCAATGTGTGGACTGCAGGATTATCATTGTACCGATCGCTAGGAACTAAAAAAATAGAACCTTTAACCCTTCCTGAACTCATAGTTCAACCCAGATTTGGATTTATCTTGCAATCAGGATTGGGTAAGTCACAACAAAGAAACCTACCTGGAGGTCCGACCTACCGCGTATTTAATCTCGACCTTTTGGGATATTGGCAATTTGCCAGATACCAACGGATGATATTGGGAGTAGGGTATGAGCACAACGATGCTATCTACGCCTTCAACCTTCAGATATTTGCGCCAGATGATGTAGCCAATACCGCTGCCAAAGACGTATCATTGATGATAGGAGATGAGTTGCAATTTGGTCCATTTTGCTATCGATTTATTCTAGGATATTATCTCAATATACCAAGTGATCATGTAGGAGAGGACGTCTACCTTAAAATCGGAGTATGGTACCTACCTAAGCAACTAAAGTATAGAAGGATGCAACCATTTATAGGTATCCAAATGAAATCACATTTCGCTATTGCTGAGTCACTGAGTATATATACGGGAGTCAAATTCTAGTTAAAATAAGTATGGTTTCTTTTTGACTCTTAAGAGTCAAAGGGGGGTCAGCTTCGCGGTTCTAGGTTTCAAGGCCGGGTAGGCTAAGCAAGGAGTTGTATTAGTTACCACTTTACTAAGTTACATTGTTCATTGTTCACGAATGGCTCCGCCCTGATTGTGGAAAATAGTTATCAGTTTACAAAGTTACTAGTCTAGATGCTGCCGTGCATGGAAAAAACATACGATACTACCAGCATTATCAATTGTCCATTATCCATTGTCAATTAAAAGAAACAACATCCCAACCAGCATTTTCAATCTTCAATTTTCCCTTTTCAATTAACCCTCCGTTTTGATCCATACATCCCGTTGCGGAAATGGGATACTGATATTGTGCTCTCTAAATAATCGATCAATCTCAAGTCGGATATCACTCTTTATATCTTCGATAACAATATAATTTCGAGAGAAAAAATACATACCAAAATCTAGTGAACTATCTCCAAAATTTAGAAATCGTACGAATGGTGCAGGGTATTTAACAATATAAGGATTTTCGAAAACAGCCTCTAAAAGT
>CALDEO010000157.1 GCA_937942465.1 uncultured Saprospiraceae bacterium | reverse complement strand
AGGTCGTCCATGATCTCCTCTTCTTGGCTTCTATATGTCGTATCTACCCACATCAGATTATACTTTTATTGGTTTACCATGCGTCCTACTGATCACTTGACTTAGCAACTTAGGGAAAAGTTTGAGAGTCGCTAGTATGATATTAGACAAGAGACTTGTCTCGAATAATCTAGAGATCACATGACTCGCATTCAGTCTTGTTTGGAATTCATCTTTCCATGCTTTTTGATATGCTGTTTCTAGTTCTAGTCTAGAGTCTATTACACCATTGAGGTAGTCTAGTATGAGTGTACATGCCATCTGTCCTGACCGCATCGCCATACTCATACCGTTGCCGGCCAGAGGGTGTATCATACCTGCGCTATCGCCACACATCAGTATGTGATTTTCTACCGCTGGCTTATTGACAAATGATATCTGACTTATCGTCAATGGCTTGTCAAACGCCATCTCGAAGGTGTCGAATAATTGCCCTAAATACTTATTCTGACTCATGACTTGCTCTTGAAACTCTTGGATGTTCTTATATTTCTTAAATGATTTATAATCTGTAATATAGCAAACATTTACTTGACCAGTTTCTACCTGAGAGACTCCACAGTATCCTCCTTTAAAGTTGTGTAGACTTATCTGATCGTCAGGGAAGTCTCCTTTATAATGTGCCTTCACAGCAAGATATGGCGAACTCCTCTTGATAAATGCTCTTGATAGCTTGACATCGATATTAGATCGTTTGCCGAATGCTCCTATTACCAGCGTGGACTGGTATTGTGTTTTACTGCTTGTGCTTATATCAAATTGCTCATCATGGTATTGAATATCTGTTACCGTTTCATGTGCAATCGTTGCTCCGTATGAGCGAGCTTTCTCAGCCAATGCCTCATCTATACGGTATCGACTGATACCAAATCCACCCAAAGGCAACTCCGATGATATCGTACGATTTGTCAAGGTACTCAAGGTCAATTTATTGATTTTTTTTGCTCCATATTCAAATGGATCAAAACCCAAGTCTTGTAAGTAGGGTAGCACCTCGTTGGATATATACTCACCGCATACTTTGTGCTGTGGATATTGGTTTTTCTCGATTAGGAGTACCTTAATGTTTTCTTTAGCAAGATGTATGGCACTCACTAGTCCAGCGAGTCCACCGCCGACAATGATTACTTGATATTTGTTGATATGTGTATGATCCTTATGGATGATAGCTTGGATTTAATTTTTATAATTTGCAAGTACTCTGAGTTTTATTTCCACATCTTTTCCTACTATAAATGAGAAGCCATTGCCCTTGATATTAAAGTCCTCTCTATTTACGATTGTCGAGCCAGTAAGGTAGTTTGTTTCTGTATCTGTAGTGAAGTCTATGACGACTTGCTTACGAAGACCTTTCATAGTGAGTATACCTGTAGCTTGATAATTGCCATCAGTTAATGCTTTGATAGCATTGGATTTAAACCCAATGAGTGGGTAGGTTTCAGCGTCAAACCATTTGGATTTTTTAGCATGATTGTCTTTAGTTGTATTTCCAGTGTTGATCGTTGCAACTGCTACTGTTACATCCATATATGAGTTGTCTAGGTCACTTTCGCTAAAGTTAACGGTACCTTTTAATCCACTCAATGAACCCTCTGCTCTGCCAGTAGAGAAGTGGATTGCATAATCATCAGTCATAGTGTAACTTGTGGTATAGTCATAAGCACCGATAGCGCTGATGACAGATATGAGAAGTGTAATAAATAGTGTTTTCATGGCTTATGAATAGTTCTTAAACTTAAACCTCTAATACCAAAATAAGATTTCTAACAAGCCAAAGAAATGATAAATACTTTTTGGGTTTTTGAATTTAGACGAATCAGATAGCTAAAAACTTTAAAGTTTTATACAAAAGGTATTCATACATTATGTGCTTCCATAGCATATGTTCTAAATGAATAAATATTATCAGTTTTCATTTCTATTTATTAATCTAGATAAGAGGTATTATACTGAAATATTTCAATGCTTAAGGCTCATCTACCGTCAAGTCTCCAGTTTCTAGTAATTTCAAAAATGAAAATGAACGTAAAAACAAATGCCTACACTCAGCATTTGGAAATGATATGATTGGTTGTATTGGAGCTATTATAATTCCGGGTACTTCTACCACATTACATTTTGTAGGTACGATATTGAGATCCCAGTTGCCAGCAAGTGTCCATTCGGAGTTGATAGCGCCAGTCCATACGAGGGTGTCGACATGCAATTCGAAAGCTCCAATATCAGGACCTAGACAAAAAACTCTTTCTTCCCCACGTTGATCTAGCAATGAGATACTTGCTGGATCTGCTTGATCTATGCAGGGACTATCGGATAATAATGCTATCGTCTCTGTTAATCCTCCGTTGTCTGCTAATGATGATATTTTTGGATCTATCACCGACGATGTATTACTTAGTTGATCTCCTGTATTGAGTACCCAACTACTGCCTGTTGTATCTGCTACGAAGTTATAACCCTGTGAAGTCACTGTGCCTTGGTACATAGAGATATCATCTTGACTACCTCCCACATTTTTGGCAATTATTGTATTTTTGAAAGTACAACTGCCGCCAGTATATATACGTATACCACCTCCGATACTTGGTGAGTAATTATTTGTAATTGTACAATGATCAAATATTACTGGTCCGATGGTACTGATACCACCACCTCTATAGTTAGCGGTGTTATTGCTGAAGGTTGAGTTTGTACAACTTACTAACCCAGTACCGAAACTACGGAATGCACCTCCCACATTGGCAGCCGTATTATTAGAAAATGTACTGTTGATGATGTCAATAGTACCATCAGCATAGAATCCTCCACCATTTGACGGAGAGTAATTGTCCTTAAACGTACTTGCGTTTATAACCACCTTACCCAAAGTACATCGGATGGCACCTCCATCATCTCCACAACTATTGTTTTTAACTACGCAACTATCTATTCGTATAGTCTCCTCCGCTGTATCAAGTCCGATTGCACCGCCATCGTCTTGGCCGTAGTTATCTGCTATGATACAGTGAGCTAGTCGTACACTACCTGTAGCCATGACTGCACCACCATCTTCATTTATTGGAGTATTGCCTCTCACGAGACTTAGATGCTCAAGGTTGAGACTATCCTTAGACAACGTCCTGAAAAGTCGTACTGAGTCTCCTCCACTTATAGCTAATAGGTCGGCACCAGGCCCTGTTATGGTGATGTCGTCACATATTAATAATTCTTTCTCTAGTCTGATTGTATCACCTATTAAAGCTGGGGCAAATGTTATCTTATCTCCTCCCGTAGCACCCAATAATGCACTTCTTAATGTACCTGGTCCGTGGTCAGCTGTAGAGGTGACTAGGTTGCCAGGATCCCAAGTGTCAAGATCAAGATACCATTGATCAAGATAGCTCTTGATAACACATGCGAGACTTCTAGCAAACGCCTTTCTGTTGGCATCGCTATTGCGAATATTTGTATAGTTAAGCTCAAACTGAATCGCATTGATCACAGAGCTATCTCTAGACCCATGTCTCACGGTGTTATATCCTCCAGAAAAGTAATCATCAGTAGGTGCTGGTGCTGGATCTGTTGCTGAGGGTACGCAAGGGTAGCCGTGTTCTTCAAGAAATGCTCCCATACAAGAGTTACCTCTGAGGATCTCAGAAAATGAAGTAGTGGGATTTATGATATTTGTTAGATGCTTAATTGCAGAAGAATTTTGAAGATTTAAAGCATCAAGATCCACATTTGTATTTTGCAATTCTGTCTTAGTAATTAGATATCCCAATTCTATTCGGGGTATGGCATGTCCATGAGCATGTAAGTCAATGTAGATTGCAGAACCATATTTGGCTACACATTCATTTTTAGATGCTTGAATAAATTCATGATATTCAGTCCAGGCAGTTTCTGCTTCTGCATTTCCTTGAGCCGCTTCTATGATTTCTCGATTTGCATCTAATTTTAGTCTTGCAAGTTTGTTTATGATAAGATGGGGATCCTTACCGAATACCGATTGGATAGCTTCTCTTACTAGGTAGGCTATTTCTTCCGTCCTTATATCCCTACTATATACACATCCACTGCAGTTCCTATCGGGGATACTGACCGGTTCTAGGTATCCTCCATGTGGAGCTGACAATATAATAGGCAAGTCTCCAGCATAGTACTCGATGTAGTTGTTCGTTCCAAAATAAGCATTGCCAGGTACATATTGAGCATTTAGCTCGTTTAGTCCGAGATACAATAAGCAGAATAATAATGGTATTCTAATAGCCGAACGGATCATCAAAGATTATGATTAAGTAGAGTGGAGAATTATAGACTATTGGGTGGCGATATTGAAAACTGGTCTTTAACTTATCAAGTTTATATAGAGTAGTTTATATAAAGATAGTAAAACATGCTTTAAATGTTAAAATCAGTGATTTGTAGTTTGAATAGAGTTTTTATTTATTGAATTTAAAGTGGCCACAGTAATGATTAAAGATCATTTATTAAAATATGTCAAGAGCTAGTTAAGTTGATGGACGTGAGTCTACCGCTTTAGTTTCTACCACTTTTCTAAAAATTGAAAAATGATAAAATGTCAAAGAATGGTGTTTATTCTCTTTTCGATTTCTTCCCAGTGCCCTCGTCGCATCCAATAGTGCA
>CALDEO010000156.1 GCA_937942465.1 uncultured Saprospiraceae bacterium | reverse complement strand
GTTGTAGTTGCAGAGGATTATAAAAAATCTATCAAGTTGATTCATACTAATTAATGATTTCATCATTTTTCTTAAGCATCTTTGTACTAGTGATTCATTTATAATCTAGATGTATTGAGATACTTTATCAGACTAGCATACAAGGGAACAAACTATCATGGATGGCAACGTCAGCCCAATGCCATGACTATTCAGCAAAAGATAGAAGAGGCATTCACTATGTTACTCGGGTATGAGGTGGTGCTATTTGGTTGTGGTCGTACTGATGCCGGAGTACATGCATCAGATTATGTAGCTCATTGCGACTTAGGCGAGATAAAAGAGGGATTAGACGTTAAGTTTAAAGTGAATAGCATACTGCCTTATGACATTGTCATTAAGGAATTATTTCCAGTTGTGGAGGAGTTTCATGCTCGATTTGATGCTACATCGAGGACTTACCACTATTATATCAATCGTCATCACAATCCATTTTCACAAGAGTTGGCACTTTCAACCATTTATAAATTTGAGTTAGATAAGCTTAATGAGATAGCAACTTTAATCTCTCGGTACAACTCCTTTAAGCCATTTTGCAAGGTTGGATCTGATAATACGGGATACCTATGTGACATTACTAAGAGTAGCTGGACTATTGAGGAGTTTAATGGATTTGAATACTTCAAGTATACAATCACTGCCAATAGATTCCTAAGGGGTATGATCCGTCTTATAGTAGGAGCACATATCAATATTGCTCGAGGCAAATACTCGATAGACGACCTTATCCATTGTATGGACGAACAGTCTAAGCTACCCATAGCATGGAGTGTTCCAGGCGATGGCTTGTATCTTACAGATATATGTTATGATTTAGAATCGATCCGCAAATAGGGGATAGGGGCTCATGAATTCATTCACTTCGTTTTTGATACTTGCTAATACAGCAGCATTATCATGATTCATAATCGCTTTATCAATCCAGTGTACTATTTGCTTACAACCATCAGTATCTATGCCTCTTGTTGTTATTGCAGATGACCCTATTCTGATACCAGATGTAACAAATGGACTTTTATCATCAAAAGGGACCATGTTTTTGTTTACTGTAATATCTGCTTCGCCTAAGGCTGCTTCTGCTACTTTACCGTTGATGTTTTTGCTTCTTAAGTCTATGAGAGCAAGATGATTGTCAGTACCACCAGATATAATATCATAACCTTTAGCTACGAGTTCGTTAGTCAATGTTTGTGCATTGAGTATTACTTTCTTAGTGTATTCTTTATAAGTAGGAGAGAGTGCTTCTTGAAATGACACAGCCTTAGATGCGATAATATGTTCCAATGGTCCACCTTGCATCCCTGGGAATACTGCGGAGTTAAGAATACTTGACATCTTGATCGGATTGCCTTTTTTAGTTGTTCTACCCCAAGGATTTTCAAAGTCCTTACCTAGCATGATAATACCTCCCCTTGGACCTCTGAGGGTCTTGTGAGTAGTCGAGCTTATAATATGACAGTGCTCCATAGGATTGTTAAGCAGGCCAGTGGCTATAAGACCAGCGGGATGACTTATGTCAGCAAGGAGTAATGCTCCAACAGAATCTGCAATAGCTCTGAATCTTTCGTAATCCCAATCTCTACTATAGGCGCTGGCACCACATATTAGTAGTTTTGGTTTGTGCTCTTTGGCGAGTGCTTCTACCTTATCCATATCGATAAGACCAGTTTCTCTTTCTACACCATAAAATACTGGATCGAAATGTTTACCAGAGAAGTTGACTGGTGATCCATGAGATAAGTGCCCTCCGTGAGATAGATCAAAACCCATGATTTTATCTCCTGGCTGTAATACGCCTAAAAATATTGCAGCATTGGCTTGAGCTCCAGAGTGGGGTTGTACATTGGCATATTCAGCACCGAATAACTCTTTAAGTCTATCGATTGCAATTTGCTCTACTTGATCTACAACTTCACATCCTCCATAATATCTCTTACCTGGATAGCCTTCAGCATATTTATTGGTTAGACAAGAACCCATAGCTTTCATTACTTGATCACTAGCAAAGTTTTCTGAAGCGATTAGTTCGATGCCTCTGATTTGACGTTTTTCTTCTTCGGCAATTAGATTAAATATCTGAGTATCCATAGTTTGATATTATTTGAAACAAATGTACACAACTATAAATTAATTTATTGTTGGTCTGAGATATTAATACATATTTTTTGACGTACGAGATCTATTACTTAGCACTGTTATGCGGTTGTACTTGGTAGATGTAACTATTTAATACTATCGGTATAATGGAGTAGGAGAGAAGCAAGCATAAAAAAAGGCCCTAGATCAAAAGATCTAGGGCCTATATAATTTAGGGTTTTAGAAGTATTACTTAACTCCTAAAGCTCTTAAAGTTTCGAAGTCTAAACTTCCGATTGGAAGGTTATTGTCCTTTTGGAATTTCGCTAAAGCAGCTTTAGTTGAAGGTCCCATGTCATTATCAGCACCAGAAGCACCTAGGTTATAACCTCTTGACATTAGAGCATTCTGTACTTGTCTAACTAATTGCTTAGTTACATCATCAGCACATACAACTTCTCTCCACTCAGTCATTCCACCAGCTTTTACTAATTGTTTCTTAGAAACAGTTTTGTATTCAGCAGGAATATCTGTTGTTCTTGTAGTTGCAGCAGAAGCTAATCTCTTGTAAGATCTTGTACCCATTTGTTGTGGTACGTCATTAGATCTAGTAGTAGCATCGTTAGCAACTTTCTTGTAAGATCTAGTCTTGTATTGAGCAGGAATCTCAGAAGACTGAGAAGTTGCATCATTTACTAATTTTTGACTAGATACAGTACCGTACTCAGCAGCGATGTCACTGTAAGAAGTAGATGCAGCAGAAGCTAATCTCTGGAAAGTTCTAGTAGAATATTCGTTACAATCACCACCACCTGTAGCACCAACTGTTAAGAATTCAGTTCTTCTATTCTTTCTTCTTCCGTCAGCAGTATCGTTAGATGCAACTGGTTCAGCTTCACCTCTACCTTCGTAGTTTAATCTACTTGCGCTAATACCTGAAGATACTAATGCATCGTAAACAGCTTTTGCTCTATTTCTAGATAAAGTTCTGTTAGCAGCTTCTCCACCTTGGCTATCAGTATGTCCAACTAATGTTGCAGTAACAGCAGGTTGGTTGTTTAACATAGATGTTAACTTAGCGATTTCAGCATTTGAAGAAGATAATAATACAGCAGAACCTGATTGGAAGTTAATGTTATCCAATACCATTCTTGAATTACATGGTAAATCTTCAGTTGCAGCGTTAGCTGATACTTTTCTGTATGTTCTTGTAGTGTAACTAGCAGGAACTTCAACTTCTTCTACAGTAGCTGCAGTTGCAACTCTCTGGTAAGATCTAGTTTCATACTTAGCAGGTACAGTGTTTACAGTAGAAGTAGGACCACTTACTAATTTTTGGTACGTTCTAGTTGTGTATTGAGCAGCAACATCGTTAGATGCTTCACCTACAGTTAAAACTAATTTCTTGTAAGTTCTAGTTTTGTATGTAGCAGCAACTGGGTTAGACTCAGTTGTAGCAGCACTTACTAGTCTTTGGTATGTTCTAGTAGAATACTTAGCAGGTACTTGGTTAGACTCAGTAGTCGCAGCACTTACTAATTTTTGGTATGTTCTAGTTGTATACTCAGCAGGAATTTCGATAGTTTTAACACAATCGTCACCACTTTCTGTATAACCAGCATCACAACCTACTCTTACTTTCTTAGTTACTGTTCTGAATTGAGCAGGAGTTTCAACTAAACACCATACTAGACAGTCGTTAGGATCTGCAGATAAACAGTTTCTATCAGCTTTTTTCTTTACCCACTTAGTAGACGCAGGAGATACTTCGATCTCAGTTGTCTCAGTAGTGTACTTAGCTGGTTTCTTTTCAATTCTTGAACTAGCTTCTTTAGCTAATACTTGCTCACTTACAGTTTCGTAAACAGCAGGTATTACTCTTAATGTAGAGTAAGCTTCTTTTTCTAATACTTCTTCAGATACAGTTTCGTAAACAGCAGGTACAACTCTTAATGTGTTATAACCGTCTTTGTTTAAGATCTCTTCTGTCATAGTAGCATATACGTTTCCGTAAGAATCTTTAGATAAAGTTGCATTTGAACCTAAAGCTTTAATAGCAGCAACTTCGTCAGAAGTTAAGTTTCTTACAGCTCCTTGACTTGGGTTGTTACCAGCGATAGCTTTACCACCTGCAGTCATTGTGTATGCATTACTTCCACCGTTAACAGCTTCTAATAATACACCTAAGTTAGTAGTACCAGCTACTGACTTGATAGTTGAATAACCATCTTTTACTAATTTCTCCTCAGTTACTGTTTCATAAACAGCAGGAACAACAGTAACAACGTCATAAGCTTCTTGAACTAATTTCTCTTCAGTAACAGTTTCGAAAGTAGCAGGAACAACTCTTAGTTGTTTGAATGCTTCTTTAACTAGTACTTCTTCAGATACAGTTTCAAATTTAGCAGGGATTACTCTTAATCCGTTACTTCCTTCTTTTACTAAAACTTGCTCAGTTTCAGTGTTGAATTTAGCAGGAACAATGCTAATAGTTTTACCTGGATCACGTACAAGTACTTCTTGAGTCGTTGTTTCGAAAGTTGCAGGTGATGTACTTAATGTACTACTTGCTTCTTTTGCTAACTTCTCCTCAGTTACTGTTTCAAAAGTTGCAGGAACTACAGATAATGTAGTACTAGCCTCTTTCTTTAGTAATTCCTCTGTCACAGTTTCATATTGAGCAGGTACTACCTCAACTCTAGAAGATGCTTCTTTTGTTAGGATTTGCTCAGTAACAGTTTCATACTGATCCTGAATTAGGCATTTTGCGTAACACTTTCCTGGATCTGCTGACTCTGGTTGTGCGAATGCAACAACGGTAGCCAAAAGGACGAAAGTGAACATCAAATTCAGTTTTTTCATAGTCTTTTTGTTAATTGTAATTAAAGATTAAAAATTGGTTTATAATGAATGTAATTCATTAAGCTACAAAAGTAGCTTTATAGTCTGGCATAACATAAAAAATTCATGCTATCTATCTCTTTATAAAAGTTAAAATGGCTGATTTCTGAGAAAGGAACCACTTCTGCGTTCTTTTTAAGGATCGAGATGTTGCCTTTGCTCTCATCATATGTGTTTTTTGACTCATATGTTATCTGTATCAAACTTTGAGCCACGTTTTCATCTACCTTTAAATGAACACCGATATTCTGACGTATTTTATTGACAAAGTCACATGAAAACTTAGTTTCTTGACTAATTGTTAAAAATAAATTTCTGTTCAGAATAGAATTGGCTAAATACTGGATCGTCCAATCATCATGTTTGCATAGAATCTTAATTAAATTCCAAATATCATAATCATCAAGTTGAGCAAATAATTCAAGCCTTACGATCGGATCAATCTCATTCTTCTCATGATCATTGAGTAGTAAGTTCAATGGGTGATCCGTCCTTAACTCAGGTATGTTCGTGTTTTTTGATATTACTGTTTCTATTAACAACTTCAACATCTGCTCTGCACTTACTGCAGTCTTATGTAGATATACTTGCCAATACATAAAACGTCTAGCAATTAAGAATTTCTCAACAGAGTACAATCCTTTTTCTTCTACTACAAGTCTACCATCAACAACATGCAACATGGCTAGTATTCTATCATAGCCTATTTTCCCTTCGATTACTCCAGTAAAGAAACTATCTCTATTAAGATAGTCCATCCGATCTACGTCAAGTTGCGACGCGATAAGTTGATGTAAAAATTCTCGATGGTAGTTGTTTGAAAATATTTGCTTGACCAAAGAAAAGTCTTCGCCAAAGTACTTTTCAAAGTACTGAATGAAATCAATGGACAAGTTTTCATGACTAGCCTTAATAATAGAACCCTCAAGTGCATGCGAAAACGGTCCATGTCCTATATCATGTAATAATATAGCGATATTGACTGCTCGTTGCTCTTCCATAGATATTGCGACACTTTTGTTGCGCAATATATCTATAGCCTTATTGGTTAAGTGCAATGCTCCTAGCGAATGTTGGAATCTAGAATGGGTAGCACCCGGATATACAAAACTTGCAAGGCCCATCTGATTGATCCTACGTAGCCTCTGAAAATAGGGATGATCTATAATCTTGTACAGAATATCAAATGGAAATTGGATCAATCCATACAGCGGATCATTAAAAATTTTCTTTTTACCCATACAATTGGTACTAACTTAAGTCCGAAACTCGTTTCGTTGGTTCTATAGATGACTTAATTTATCATCTTTGGCAAAATTAATCATTTAATTGTTACAAAAACTACCTAATTCCTATGAGCAAAATTAAAATACTTTGGGCAGACGATGAGATCGAATTGCTTAAACCGCAGTTGTTCTTTTTAGAAAAGAAAGGATATGAAGTGGTGACTGTGACAAATGGTCACGATGCACTAGATACTTTTGATGAAGATAAGACGATCGACGTTGTATTTTTGGATGAAAGTATGCCTGGTCTTACCGGTCTAGAGACTTTGATGAAAATCAAAGAAAAAAATAGCCTCATACCGATCGTGATGATCACTAAGAACGAAGAGGAAAATCTGATGGAAGAGGCAATAGGGTCTCAGATAGATGATTACTTGATCAAACCAGTGAATCCTAATCAGATATTACTTACGCTTAAAAAGCTGATAGATAACAAAAGATTGATCAGTGAAAAGAACGATGCAGACTATCAAGTAGAGTTCAGACAGATCATCATGGATATCAATAGTGGTCTCGATGTAAGCCAATGGGTAGATGTATATAAAAAGATCATCAGCTGGGAGCTCAAGTTAGACGAGTCGGGTACAGAGATGAATGAAATCCTTGCGATGCAGAAAACTGAGGCCAATGCGGAGTTCAGCAAGTTTATCATTAAGAAATATGAAAACTGGATTAACGGTAAAGATGAAACTGCTCCAGTAATGAGTCACAACTTGTTACGTACCAAGATCTTCCCTAAGATGGATGATGAAGCAAGTAACTTCATCTTATTATTAGACAATCTGAGATTTGATCAATGGAAAATAATAGAGCCGATCATCAGTGAGTTATTCAGAGTAGATGATGAAGATTACTTCTATAGTATATTACCTACTGCAACTCAATATAGTAGAAACTCAATTTTTGCAGGGATGATGCCAGCAGATATCCAACGATCATTTAAAGATAAATGGTTAAATGATAATCAGGAAGGTGGCAAGAATATGAATGAGGAGTTCTTTATGGAACAACAGATCAAAAGAGTGATCCGTAAAGATTGTAAATGGTCATATACTAAGATCACCAACGTCAGTAAAGCCAAACAGCTAGATGATCAAATCATCAACATGACACAGAATCACCTTAATGTCATTGTATATAACTTTATAGATATGCTATCTCATGCTCGTACCGAGATGGAGGTATTGAAAGAGCTAGCCGGTGACGAAAAAGCTTATAGATCATTGACGAGATCATGGTTTCTCAATAGTCCACTATGGACAGCACTGCAGAGACTAGCAGAAAGAAAGGTTAAACTTTTTATTACTACAGATCATGGGACTATTCGCGTAAAGCAACCTTCTAAAGTAATAGGGGATAGAGAGACTACAGCCAACCTTAGATATAAAGTGGGACGTAACTTACAATATGATCGAAAAGATGTACTGGAGTTTAGAGATCCTGCTGCGGTAGGACTACCTAGACCTAATGTGAGTTCGAGCTTTATATTCGCCAAAGAGGATAAGTTCTTTTTATATCCTAATAATTATAATCACTACAATCGGTATTTTAGAGATACATTCCAGCATGGAGGTATATCACTAGAGGAGATTATCTGTCCGATCGTGACATTGACACCAAGATAGATATATGGTATTGTAGATAAAATAGAAACACAGAGCATAAAGCGAATCTTGTAATACAGGGTTCGCTTTTTTTATAGAAATATTTTTCCTTATCGGAATAAAAAACGTGCAACTGTATTCCCGAAAGGGTAAAGCTAAATCTAATGACAAAAAGTGTATTGTTATTTCCCTTTAACTAAAGGGTGATCAGGAAATTCTTCAGAGAAATCTCTATATCTAACTTTTGAAATCAAGAACGTTGCTTTCTTGCCCATACTAGTTTTGTTAGGGAAGTATATGGTAGCGGTCTTAAATAGTAACCAGTTAGAAATTTTGAAATCACTCACGTCATCTATTAGGCAGGTATAGTTTTTAAAGAAGTTAGAGATCATAAGATGTTTAGGTCCCATCTCTACTCGCTTGAGTTGGATCACTGTGAAATATATAAGTACGATAAAACACAAATAAGTAGCAACCCAAGGCCATCTAAAATAGGGATGGTGAAATAATGGAACACTATCTCGACTTGATACAAATACGGTAATCGTAAGTAGCGTAAAGAAAGAGAACCATAGCGTCGGCGCAAATATCTTAAGGAACAACGTGAAATTGGATGAAACTCTATGCATCGTAATGGTTCTAGTCTAAATCTGAATTATATTTTTTCTCTGCTCTTGCTGCAATACCAATACTGATTTCATAAAGTATATATACAGGGATACCTATCAAAAATTGCGTCATGATATCTGGTGGAGTTATAAAAGCTGCTAGTACTAAGATACCAATGATCGCATGTTTACGATATTGTTTCATAGAGGTAGCGGTCACCAAGCCGACCCTTGCTAGGAAGTAGACCACTAATGGTAGCTCAAAGATAAGACCAGTAGGGATAGTGAACATCGTTAAGTACGTGACGTAACTACTGATACTTGCACCATTGGTCACTTCTATACCGACATCATAACCCAATAGGAATGAATAGGCGAATGGAGTGATAATATAATAGCCGAATATGACTCCAATCGTAAATAACATGGAGCATATAAATACAACCCCTCGGGCGGCTTTTTGCTCTTTAGCGTATAGTCCTGGCTTCAAAAATTGCCAAAACTGCCAGAATACATAAGGGAATGCAACGATAAGGCCCAAGAAGAATGAAACTTTAATATGTACAAGGAAGGTCTCACCGACCTCTACTTGCATAAACTTTACGTCAGGAGGGGAGAGTATCGTAAATACCTTGTAGGTAGGAAACCAATCACTCGTCGGAGCAAAGATGATACAGTCAAAAACGAAATCCTTGAATATCATACATACGATAGCCACGATTGCTATCGCTCCTAATGACTTGATAATATGCCACCTGAGTTCTTCTAGGTGATCTAGAAAACTCATATCTCCTTCTTCAGTCTCTTTGCCTTTTTTGGCTATTTTTAGCATAACTGTTGTTCTATCTTGTAAATATACAATCTATTCGAATTCTGAACAGACTTATTAACTATAGATTCGCAATGTTGGCACATTTAGTTTGTGGTCAACTTATCTATCAGAGCCATACTCTCATCGTATGGAACAATGATTCTATGATTATGTTATGTATTATAAGTCGATAAAAGCAAAATTAACCTACACTAGTAATGTGAAGTGATTAACTTTGGGTATCTATTATTGAAAACCGGAAGGTTCATAACGAAATATAGCAAAATTGGATTTACTCTTATATATAGGATTATTCGTAGTCAGCTTGGCAGTTTTATTATTGGCATCTGATAAGTTTGTAGGGGCAGCTGAGAAGATTGGTCTTCATTTTGGCATATCGCCATTTATTATTGGATTGACTATTGTTGCCTTTGGTACTTCATTACCGGAGTTAGCTACGTCGATCGCGGCAGTCTTTGCTGGTAGTTCTGAGATCGTGATAGGTAATGTTGTAGGATCTAACATTACAAATATACTGTTGATACTAGGGTTTACGGCGGTCATAGGTAAGAATATAGAATTGGACTTCAGTGTTATAGATATAGATATGCCTCTATTGATCGCATCATCGTTATTACTTTATTTTGTACTGCTAGACGGTGAGATGGGGATGATGGATGCAGCATTGTTTTTGATTGCATTGCTAGTTTTCCTTTTGAATTCATTCAAATCAGAAAAAACAGATAAATCTGAGCGACCAAGCTTATCGCCAATGACCTATGTCTATCTAGTTTTAGGTGGTCTATTTGTATATCTAGGAGCCAACTATACGGTGGTAGCGATAACAGAGGCGAGTTCTATTTTAGGGATTCCTGCTGATATTATTGCACTTACAGCAGTTGCATTGGGTACTTCATTGCCAGAGTTGGTAGTCAGTATTATGGCTGCTCGTAAAGGACAACATGCTATAGCTGTGGGTAATGTGATTGGATCTAATATATTCAATACGTACGCAGTGATGGCGATACCTAGATTTTTCGGAGTATTGATTATTCCGCCAGAGATATTGGTATTTAGTATCCCATTTATGATAGCGATGACATTGATGTTTGCGGTGATCTGTCTATCTAGAAGGATCTCTAGATGGGAGGGAGTGATGTTATTAATATTCTACGGATATTATATTTCCCATCACGTAATGTAGGATCAATAATATCCGCAGATTATCTATTTTTATGACTAGTTGAAGTGAGCGATTATTTGCTCTGCTAGTTCTATACCTATTCTTTCTTGAGCTTCGGCTGTACTTGCTCCGATATGTGGAGTCAATGAGATATTAGGATGTGATAGTAAATCTACTCTCGGAGTAGGTTCATTGATAAATACATCCAATCCTGCAGCATATACTTTGCCACTATCTAGTGCTTTGAGTAATGCATCTTCATCGATCGTACCTCCTCTTGCTGCATTGACAACGACTACACCATCCTTCATCTGGTTAAACTCAGCATCAGATAATACTGCCTTGCCAGTGAATGGAATATGTAAAGATATCACATCAACTTTTGGAAGCATTTCTTCCATCGGTACAGTCTTGAGGTCTACGCTTATCGCCTGACCTGCTACCGTCATATCCATATGGATATTCTCTACAAATGGATCTACAAATACAACCTCCATACCTACACCTAGTGCTAGCTTGGCAGTGGCTTGGCCGATACGTCCTCCTCCGATTATACCAAGTGTCTTGCCACTTAGCTCAAATCCTTTGGAGTATGATTTTTTTAATGATTTAAAATCTGCTGCACCTTCTAAGGGCATAGCTCTATTGGATTTATATCCAAATCGTGCTAGACTGTACATATGTGCAAATGCCAACTCAGCTACAGACTGTGAAGAAGCCGCTGGCGTATTGATAACGGATACATTCTTAGATCGAGCATAGTCTACATCAATATTGTCTAGACCTACACCACCTCTTCCTATGAGTTTGAGGTTAGGGCATTTATCGATGAGCTCCGTTCGTACCTTAGTGGCAGATCTCACACAGATAGCATCAAATGCATTGAGTTGATCATTGAGGTCTTCTTGAGATATTTTGGTGGTTTGTACATCATATCC
>CALDEO010000155.1 GCA_937942465.1 uncultured Saprospiraceae bacterium | reverse complement strand
CATTTGCGAAAGCATAAAATCAGCTAAAATATACCATTTGGTGTTAACGAAACGTTTAAACGTGGTTAATAGGTAATGTGCTCAATCAATAAATTAGTACTTTCGCTAAAGAGAATTATAAATAAGCAAAACATCCGCGGATTATGCGTAGAACCTTTATATGCTTCCTAGCCTTTTTGGCTACGATTTCGATGCTGACGGCACAAGATGATCAAGTATTATTTGAAGTCGATGGAACACCTGTGTATGTATCAGAATTTGAATATATATACAATAAGAACAATGGTGACAATGCCGATTATAGCAAGGTGAGCTTAACGGAGTATTCAGATCTATATCAGAAGTTTAAGTTGAAAGTAAAGCGGGCTCAAGATATGGGTCTCGATACATTGAAAGTACTCAAGAAAGAACTAGAGGGCTACAGAAAACAACTATCTAAGTCATATCTAGTAGATCGAGAGGTGTCTGAGAGTTTACTGATGGAGGTATTTGATAGACAGCAAAAAGATATTAAGGTCAGTCATATATTATTCGCTGTAAAGCCAGATGCCAAGGAAGGACTTGTCGCTGAGGCGAAAATGAAGGCTACCACTGCGTACAATAGAATACAGAAAGGAGAATCTTTCGAAAATGTGGCAAAAGAGTTATCTGATGATAAGTCATCTGCTATATCAGGAGGTAATTTAGGATTTTATAATGCGATGCTGCCAGAGGGATTTTATGAATTTGAAAATGCTTTGTATTCAACTCCCGTAGGTCAGATTGCAGAGCCAGTAAGGAGTAGAGTGGGATACCATATACTGAAAGTGACGGATGAGCGACCTGCATACGGGGAGATCGAAGTTGCTCACTTACTGCTAAGAAAAAAGAAGCAAGGTAAAATGATCAGAGGCGTACATGAGCAAGTGGATAGTCTCTATACTTTACTTACAAAAGGAAATAAATGGGAAGATTTAGTATTGCAATATTCTGATGACCGTACCACAAAGGATAAGGCTGGCTATTTAGGCTATTTTGGTATTAATAAATATGAAAAATCATTTGAGAAAGCAGCGTTTGAGTTGACAGAGGATGAGGCGTATACCAAGCCAGTAGAAACTAAAATAGGATGGCATATCATCAAGAGAATATCTAAAAGAGATAACTCTGATCTTGAAAAAACTAGAAAAAGACTTAGTGCTAAATTATCGAAAACTCCAAGGTTTGAGATCGCCAAGCAGAGTCTGATAGAGAATATCAAAACTGGTGGTGGTTTTACAGAATATAATGATGTGTATCGAGATTTTTTGGGCAGATTAGACCAAAACTTTTATACCTACAAGTGGAAGCCGGAGACATTCGAAGAAAAGACATTATTTAAATTTGATAATGGGATCATGGCGACGAATAAAGAGTTTGCTGAGTTTTCTAGAAAAAATTCGCGAAAGCGTCTAAGATTTGAAAAAGATCTACCGATACCTAAGGGTGTAGCATTGCTGTATACTGAGTTTGTCAATGACTATGCCATCAAGTATGAAGAGTCGAGACTAGAAGAGAAGTATCCAGAGTTTAAAGCATTGATGCGAGAGTACTCAGAAGGAATATTATTGTTTGAGGCTACTAAGATCAATGTATGGGATAAAGCGGCAAACGATACGACAGGGTTAAAAGCGTTTTTTCAAAAACATAAGCACAATTATGAGTGGAAAGAGCGGGCAGTTGTTGACTTCTATAAGGTCAACTCGTCGGATGAAAAACTGCTGAAAAAAATAAGCAAGGATATCAAAAAGAAGAAAAGTCATGCAGAGATATTGGACAAGTACAATAAAGAGAGTGTCATAATATCAGTAATAACAGAAAAGTATGAAAGAGGAGCCAAAGAGTTGCTCAATAATGAGTGGAAAAAGAAATCCATATCAAAACCAGAAATTGACAAGCCGAGCAATCGTAGTAATATTAGGTATATCAAAGAGATACTACCAGTAAAGTTGAAGACATTAGAAGAGTCACGTGGGTATGTACTTGCAGACTACCAAGATCATCTCGAAGGCTTATGGGTTAAAGAACTTAAAGAAAGTTACAAGGTAATAGTCAACGAAGACGTTTTTAATTCGTTGATAAAGAACTAATACGATTGCATGTTGCTAAAAGCATTATACATATTGATCTTTGCAGGGCTCATACTGCAGTCTTGTAACTCACATGAGGAGGCTACGGAGGATAACCCCCTGCTAGCGGAAGTATTGAATGAGCAATTGTTATACTCAGATATAAAAGGGCAGATACCCGTAGGTATCGAAAGTAAAGACAGTATAGCACTTGTAGGGGCACTGACTGAGCAATGGATACAGACTACATTGTTGACCAAGAGCTCCAAAGAAAAATTTAAAGCAGATAATGCAATCAATAAGTTGACTCAAGACTACAAAGATGCGTTGATCATACATAAATATGAAGAGCACTTGATAGATACGCAACTAGACTCTGTGATATCTGCTGCTGAGTTGAATAAGTACTACCAACAAGAGAAGAATAACTTTAGATTAGATCAGGATCTATATAAGATAAGGTATGCGATCATCCCGGAGACTGCAGCAGGGATAGATCGATTTTTTGAATCATGGAAAGTCAATGATATCGCTAAAATCGAAAGCTACTGTAGCAAAAGAGCTGTGGGATACTGCGTTGGGCCTGACTGCTGGTATACACCAGATCAGATTGTGAATATTGAAGCCGACAATCCATTCAAAAAGTCAGATATTAAGCCCAAGAAGGGAGTACAGAAGAATAATAAAAAGAAAGAATACTTTCTAAAAATAGTAGAGGTCGCAACTAAAGGTGACCTTGCACCACTGAAATACGTGGAGAGTGATCTCAAAAAGGTACTTTTGTATCGTCGTAAAAAAGATCTGCTCAAAAATCATACTCAGGAGTTGTATAATGACTTACTTGCTGAGAATAAAATAAAGAATTACCTGAAACTAGGAAAATGATGCATTCGAGAAATTATATATTCATATTATGTTGCCTGATCGGTGGAGCATTACAAGCTCAAGATTCACTTGTGATCGACCGTGTTGTAGCAAGAGTAGGAGGGGAGATCATATTATTGTCTGATGTAGAGGAGCAGTTTTCTTACATTAAAGATAATACACCAGATATTGATGAGAATACTCGATGTGAGATACTAGAAAGTACAATAGCACAGAAGATGATCATTCACCACGCCAAAGTGGATAGTATTGAGGTAGGTGATGCAGAGGTAGATGCTCAGCTAGATTACAGATTTGACAATATACTTGCTCAGATGAATGGTGATGAAGAGTTTTTTCAATCATACTACGGTGCTACTATTGTAGAGATGAAAGAAAAATTTAGAGATGATCAGAAGCAGCAAATCCTTATGGAACGCATGCAGCAGTCTCTTATCGCTAGAATAGATATTACACCTAAAGAAGTACAAGCGTTTTACAAAAGTATACCGGTAGATAGTCTTCCATACTTAAAGTCAGAGGTAGAGATCAGTGAACTTGTAATCGAACCTAAAGTAAATGAAGAAGAAAGACAAATAGCACTAGATAAGATCACAGATATCAAAAAACAGATCACGGAAGATGGCAAACCATTTGAAGAGATGGCTAAGAGGTTTTCTATGGATGGATCAGCTGCCAATGGTGGAGATCTAGGATTTGCTAAAAGAGGTAACTATGTAGCAGATTTTGAGGCTGCAGCATACTCTCTTAAGAAAGGGGAGTTATCAGACATCGTAGAGTCAGAGTTTGGTTTTCATATCATCGAATTGATCGAGCGAAGAGGTAACAGAATCCATGTAAGACATATTTTGATAAAACCAACAATTACCGATGATGATCTAGAGTTGGCCGAAAATAAGCTTAAAGGTATCATTGCTGAAATCGAAATGGATAGCATCACTTTTAAAGAAGCCGTAAGGAAGTTCTCTATGGAGGTAGCTCCTAGTTATTCGAACGGTGGTAGAATGAAAAACCCAAAATCAGGGAATACATTCTTTGAGACCAGTGACTTGACTCCTGATATATTCTTTGCAATAGATACATTGACATTGCATGGTATCACTGATCCAATAGAGTATACGACACCAAGTGGCGAGACACTATATAGAGTAATCAAGCTAGACACTCGTACAAGCCCACACAGAGCAAGCTTAGAGACTGATTATGACCGGATCAAGCAGATAGCCAAGAATAGTAAGAAGAATGAGTATATGGCCGATTGGATAGATAAGAAATATCAGAAAACATATATTGAAGTAGAAGGTATCTATAGTAGTTGTCCTAATCTTGCCAAATGGGGTAAGAAGTGGGCTACGACAACACCGTAGTGAGATACGATCAATAAAAAAGAATAATAAAAACCTCTAGGAGTTATCGAATTTTAGAGGTTTTTTTGTTTTTGGTATAAATAAGTATGCATGACGCTACCCCTTAACGGGGCTTTGAGCCCTTTAAGGGGTTCTGTATGAGTATTTTTCGCTCTAAGTATTGAATATGTTACTTGCCTTCAGCGGCTTTAAAATTTTCTATATTATGATAATAATTTTCTAAATATAATTTTTAATACCTTAGAATTGGTTATTTTAGAGAATGAAAAATACGAATGCGGGATTCGAATATGAACGATTTTATCATGTTTATAATCGTACAAATAATGGAGAAACCCTTTTTAAAACTGATGAAAATAAGCAGTACTTTTTGGATCTAATTTTTTCGAGACTTACCGGTTTTGTTAAGTTTTATTCTTATGCATTGTTGGGTAACCATTTTCACTTTGTGATATCTGTCTGTTCGGAAGAGGAGGTTTTAGAATGTATTAATAAGAATGAAGAAAGGGGTAGAACAAAGACTGAAAATGAATTTGCATCGTCTGATCCCAATAATCGTGATATTCATAAGTTAATCTCTAAGCAATGGTCTAGAGTATTCAATAGCTATACTCAAGCGATCAATAAAAAGTTTAAGCGAAAAGGGAATTTGTTCCATGCGCCTTTCAAGAGGTCGGTCTTAAATAATGAATCTAAATTATCGTACTTGATTTATTATTTACATCACAATAGCAGAAAACACGGTATTGTGAGAGATTTTAAATTAGATCCATGGCATAGCTATTACATGATATTGGATGATTCATTAACATCTCCTCTTGAGAAAAACTATGTTTTGGACTGGTACGGCGGTAGAGACGAATTCATTAAATTCCATGAGTCAAGGCATCTAAATCGAGATTTTAAAGAGATATCTACAGAAGAGTAGTTAATGTTATCAGATGTTGTATTAGTATGACACTACCCCTTAAAGGGCTTTGAGCCCTTTAAGGGGTTCTATATGTTCATGATATGCTTTCAAATATTTCATATGGGATAAGCTTCTAAATACCCGATTCATATGAGCTTAATTCTTTAGTGTTCGCGTTAGAATTCCGATAGAAATCGGAACACCGTAACTATGGTTGCGCCTGTGTTTCAAATCTTTAATAATTACCCTTGGATGTTTCATGGACACTTAAAAACTTAATTCGTATTGGTAC
>CALDEO010000154.1 GCA_937942465.1 uncultured Saprospiraceae bacterium | reverse complement strand
AGATTGAATAAAGAACATTGTTAATTGTGTTTTTGGAGGCTTTATTCAGTTTATGAATTGGGCCTCTTTTATTAATAACTTTGCTTTCAAAATAACGCAAGAAATAAAATGTGTTGATTTAGAGCTCACATCGATTATTCGATGTGGGCTCTTTTGGTATCTATAAAAGTATAAAAGAGATAAATCCCAATCATTTAAAACTAAAAAAGAGTACTTATTGGATAGTGATACAGACCTATTACTCAAAAGTTCAATATCTAAAAGGCTAATATTGGTCTAAAATGGTAGGGTGGGCCGAATCTGAGTATGTGATTTTTAGAATACATTGAAATTTTATTCATAAAAAATATTTTCATATTAGATTCTTATTATGTCTGTTATCGATTAGTAATTAGAGAAGTAGTGATTTGGTATTAATAAATAGATTTATAAGTTTTTATTTAATCTATTATTTACCATCTACAAAAGAAAAATATCTGCTCTACATGCTCCTATATTTGCACCAGACGAATTAGTACCCCCCCCTTTGAAAGTTCCCCCTTTCAAATCTGAACAAAATGAGAACCTCCACGGTGGAGGTCTCTTTAGAACTATTTTGTTAACCAAAACTTATGTCCCATGTGTAAACATTTACGCAAGAGAGGAGCTGTCTCGTTGTACAGCATGATCTCGATTTTTACCCTATTTTTATTTAGTTACAACATGTCTAATGCACAAGCAGTAGCATGTAATGACAACATTCAGATTTCGCTTGATGAGAACTGCGAAGCTGAAATTACACCAGATTTAATCTTAGAAGGAAGCGGAGTAATAAACCCTGCTGACTACGAAGTGACAATCTCAGGAACTACAGGAGTAATACTTACTACTCCAGGAAGCTATACAGCAACCGTAACGTACTTACCGACAGGAAACAACTGTTGGGGAAACATTAAAGTGGAAGACAAACTTGCACCACAATTTGCTGACCCTGCTGACCCTATCTTTGCTACCCAGTGCCCATGTGCTGTAGGTAACACGGATCCAGCTTGTCAATTTCTATGTACAGATTTATCAGGAATACTTGATAATACTGTAGTAACACCTACACCAGCACCAGTAGAAAACTGTGGTGGTATGACATCAGAAACATTTGATGTTGTAACAGACGGAGTTGCTTGTGGAGAAAAAATTGTAACAAGAACTTGGATTTTCACAGATGCATCTGGTAATACATCAGACGCTTGTGTACAAGAGTTTACTTTATCACCTATCGATGTAGATACGGATGTTACTGCACCAGTCAATATTGTAAATTTGACATGTGGAGCAGGATCAAGTCCTCAAGAAATCAATGATTTCTTCTTACCTACATTAGGAGCAGCTGTTGCAGCTACTCATGCTTGGCCAACTGTTGATGGTACGCCGATCACGAGTCAGTTATGTAACGTAGTTGTTACTAAAGCTGATCAAACATTTGATGTTTGTGAGCCAGGTTGTTCAGGTAACTTTAAAGTTATTAGAACATGGACTGTATTGGATTGGTGTGGTGGTACCACTAAGACTTTTGTTCAGATCATTAAGGCTTCTGATGAAGTAGGCCCAACAGTAGAAGCAGATAACGTTACAGTGACAGTAGATCCTTGGGGATGTCAGGGTAACTTCTTAATGCCTGTTCCTACATTATTGCATGATAACTGTGCAGACGTAGTTAACTATTTTGTAACAGGACCAGCAGGAGTAACAATTACTGTAGATGCTAGTACTGGACAATATTTTGTATTTGGAGCACCTAAAGGTGACCATACATTTACATATACAGGATCAGACTGTTGTGGTAACACAACTAGTACTGATGTTACAGTATCAGTTGTTGATAAAACAGCACCTGTAGCTTCAGCTCTACAAAACATCGTAGTATCATTAACTAATGGAGTTACTACTGGTAACGGTGTTGGTAAAATATTTGCGTCAAGCGTAGATAATGGATCTTATGATGGATGTGGACCTGTACACTTAGAAATAAGAAGAGAAGCAGACGCTTGTGGTGTTATAGGTAACACTACATATAATAACGATGGTCACCTTAATGATGCCAACGAAGACACTGATAATGGTGAATTTGTTAAATTCTGTTGTGCTGACCTTACAGATATCGATGAAAACGGTACTCCATTTGGATTAGTACAAGTATGGATGAGAGTATGGGACGATGGAGATATGGACGGTGTCTATGGATCTGCAGGTGACAATTACAATGAAACTTGGGCAACTGTAAGAGTTGAAGATAAATTAGCTCCAGCTATCTTATGTCCAGCTGATGTGACTGTAGACTGTGATGCTAATATTTCAGATCTTGGTACAGCAGTAGCATATAGTACATGTGGTAATCCTACAGTATTATACACTGATTCAGGTAGTGTTGACGGTTGTGGAGTAGGAGTAATCACTAGAAAATGGTATGTTAAGAGTAGACCAGATATCTTCTGTACACAGGAAATAACTAAAATTGCTGTTGCACCATTTAATGGTAGTATCACTTGGCCAGCTGATGAAGAAGCTACTTGTGTAGATCTACCAGGAGCACCTCAATCACCAATATGGGTGTCAGGTGTTTGTGATCAAATCGCTTATAGCGTGAAATCTGATACATTCTTATTTGAGGATGGAGCTTGTTTCAAAATATTAAATGACTACACTGTTATTGATTGGTGTCAATATGACCCAAATGCAGCAGCACCAGTAGGTATCTGGTCTCACACAACTGTGATCAAAGTAATCGATAACGATGCACCAGAAATTTTAAACTGTGCACCAGCAATGTTTGCTGTGAATGGACCTACAACAGGAGGATCATCTAGTAATACTACTACATGTTATGCAACTGACGTAACACTTACTAATGCTGCAGTAGATCTAGGAGATTGTGCAAGTGCATGGTTAAAGTGGACTGTAGCTGTAGATATCTGGGGTGACAACACTGTAGATTACACATTTACTACGAATACAACGGTTAATAGCCCGTTCTACTTAGCACCGACTACTTCAGGTCAAGATGTAAGCATTACTATTCCTGAGAATATCGAAGGTAGTATGTATAATCATAAAGTAACTTGGTCAGTAACGGATGGCTGTGGTAACGTAACAAGTTGTAATTCTACTTTCATGGTAGTTGACAAAAAAGCTCCAACTCCTTACTGTATAAATCTGAGCACTGCATTAATGCAGAATGGTATGGTGGAGTTATGGGCTTGTGATTTCGATTTAGGAAGTTTTGACAACTGTACGGCTACAGATGACTTAAGATTTACTTTCTCTAACGTTGCACCAGAAAATGACCCTAATTACCTACCATCGACTAAGTGTTCTGCTATAACTTTTGATTGTGATGATTTACCTACTGACCCTGCTGATAGAATTGAAGTAGAGGTGTATGTATGGGATGAAAAAGGAAACTTTGATTTCTGTACCGTATTATTGACTTTATTAGATAATCAAGGAGGATGTAATGATCCAGCTTCAAGAGCAGCAATCTCTGGATCAGTGAAAACTGCAACAGGAGACGAAATCGAAGGAGTAAATGTACAGTTAGTAACTAACTTGCCTTGGTACCCAATCGCAGAAATGACTGCAAACGATGGTGCTTATGCATTCGGTAGCAACCCTATGTACCTTGATTATGATATCACAGGTAGTAAGGATATTGAAGATATGAACGGTGTATCTACACTTGATTTGGTAATCATCCAGAAGCATATCTTAGGATTGCAAGGATTAAATAGTCCATACAAGTTGATCGCTGCTGATATTAACAGTGACGAAAACGTATCTGCAATTGACTTAATCGAATTGAGAAAGTTAATCTTAGGTATATACGATGAGTTACCTAACAATGAGTCTTGGAGATTTGTAGGAGCAGATTACACATTTGCTGATGACAATGACCCATTCCCATTCACAGAGAATATCGATGTCAACTCTCTAGCATCTGACATGATGAATGAGCAGTTAATCGGTATTAAAGTAGGAGATGTTAACAACAGTGCTGTAGCCAATGCTACATCTGGAGAAGCATTCTCTAACAGAAATAATAAGACAATAACATTCGAAACTCTAGATCAAGAAGTAGTAGAAGGTGAGCTTGTAGAAGTTGCAATCACATCATCTAACTTTGATAATCTATTAGGTTTCCAATATACAATGACAGTCGATGGTATTGAGCTAGAAGACATCACAAGTGGTGCTCTAGACATGAAGGAACATAATTTTGGTTCAATCTCATCAACGAACTTGACATCGAGTTGGAATGAAGTAAGTAGTGTATCTGTATCCCCCAAGGAAACGTTGTTTACTCTAGCCTTCACCGCTCGTACGTCAGGTATGCTATCTGAAATGTTACAGATTACTTCTACAGTTACAGCTGCCGAAGCATATGATGATAACTTACAGACTAGCCAGTTAGAATTAACGTACAGAAATGAAGAAGGTGCAGGATTCCAGTTATTCCAAAATGCTCCTAACCCATTCAATGATATTACTACGATAGGATTTACACTTCCTTCAGCAGCTTCTGCTTCTTTAACAGTTTACGACGTGACTGGTAAAGTACTATACAGAAACACTGCTAATTATGAGAAAGGGTTTAATCAGATCCAGTTAAGTAACAATGACTTAGACTCACGAGGTCTCATGTATTACCAACTTGAAAGTGGCACAAATATTGCAACTAAGAAGATGATTGAGATTGAGTAAGGTTATTAAACTTTAAGAGCCTATTGCCATCCTTTTCGTCGAGGATGGCATTTTTTTTGCCCTTTCGGGAATCAAATTAGAAATTAGATAGTATTTATATACAGAAAGAGCCGACTTTTAGTCGGCTCTTTTTTGTTGGGTATCTCATATAATATGAAAGATCGGATCGCTTTAAGCGATCCGATCTTATAAATCCTGAATACTTCTAATCGACGTCCAGCAATAATTATTTTAAGTATTATACTAATGCCTTTAGGTGTAAATTTAAGAACTTAAGCTTTAAATATTTTCTGTCCTTATCGTTACCCTAATTGATGTAGTGGAGATGCTTATTTGTATCAATAGGAATGGGCTTTAGCCCATTTACTAGTACCAATGTGTTGAAGGGCTTTAGCCAAATTTACGTTTGAGTTGGCTAAAGCCCTATATGTATGCATACTTGTTAACCCCAGATAAATATGGGGTCTATTGATCCATATATGACTTTTGAAATTAGCTCAAAGTTACTTCATGAGTTACGTAATAAATTGATCGACTGATGATTATCGATCTAATTTAGGGAGGTTAAGGGTATGGGGTTTCGGAAGCATAGTTTATTGAATAGAATAGGAGATTATGCTAGTTCCTAAGGGGGTAATGTAGCCTAATTTGAATTATTCAATAGGCGTAGCATAATGCATTATTCTAGTATCACTTCTAGCTCCAGGTGATTCGCTTATTTCACCAAAATTCATATCCGTAGTAATAAGGCTCTTATAGATTGGCCTTGCAAGGAGGCTCAAGGCCTTATCCCATTGCCAATCATACTGCAAAATTTTTAGTATCAATAAATTACCGTTCATGTCTATGTCAAAAGTGACTATTACCTCATCGTATTGTTTATTGGCGATTTTATTCAGAAAGTTTCGAAATTCAAGTACTCTTTGATCTCTTACTTTGATCTGAGATTGCTTAATTGATTTTGTTGTTACATCGCCAGTAGATGCAGCGATTTTTGACTTCGGATTTATATGAAAATTAATAATTTCTATTGGAATTTTCTTAGTAGGGCCTAAAGTCTGTATGTGAGACATATCCTTAAGTGAGATGGTGTCCAATTGTGAAAGTACCGCTTTTGAGATTACAAGAGATTCGTAACCTGTATACTTTAAGATTAGGGCTCCATCTGGTGTTTGTTCAGTAAGTTGTAGCTTACCATTAATATCACTGTTGCCGATAAGATAGTCTGAATTAAGAGACAC
>CALDEO010000153.1 GCA_937942465.1 uncultured Saprospiraceae bacterium | reverse complement strand
AAGGACTTTGTCCTCGCGACGTTCTCCAAACAGAAACTTTACCCAGATGACCAAGTAGGCTCGCGGTCGAAGCCCACTAGCACGGATGCTTACACCGGTTGAACCAAGTAAAATTCCACTCCGAGTCGAAGGACTTTGTTCTCGCGACATTCTCCAAACAAAGACTCTGACTCTCACAATCTTCTCTACCATTTTACTTTATCCCCTCCAGACCTATCACTTCAGGAAAGAACATAACCATTAATAGTACCACTACTTGTATCGCTAGAAAAGGTAAAGCACCTCGGTAGATCTGTGCAGTACTTACCTCTGGCGGTGCTACCCCTTTAAGATAAAATAATGCGAACCCAAATGGTGGAGACAAGAAGCTTGTTTGCAAATTAAGAGCGAATAGGATACCGATCCATACTAGGTCAATATCTAAGGAACCAAATATCGGAGCTACTACCGGTACTACTATAAATATAATCTCTATAAAGTCAATGAAAAATCCAGCGATAAACACTGCGATCATGACGATGATCAAGAATGCCATAGGACTGAGATCAGCACCTAAAATCATTGCTTTTAAGTATGCATCCCCATCTAATCCCTTAAATACTAAAGAAAAAGTAGTTGCTCCTAGTAGGATCATAAAGACCATACTTGTGAGATGCGTTGTCTGTCGAGATACCGACTTGACTACATCTAATGTAAATTTTCTCTGGGCAATAGTCAGTATGATCGCTCCTAATGCGCCTACCGCCGCTGCCTCTGTTGGCGAGGCAATACCCAAGAATATCGAACCTAATACTGCTACGATCAACAACATGGGTAATACAAAAGCTGACAATACTTTCTTAGTCACATCCTTTGACATGAAGGCTTTAATCTCCTCCTCTGGAATGGCAGGTGCCGCTCCCTCCTTGGTATATGCTACAAATAAAATATAAAGGATATAGCTGACTACGAGTATCATACCTGGTATTAGCGCGGCAGCGAATAAATCTCCTACACTGACATTAAGTACACTACCCAACAGGACAAGCACAATAGAAGGTGGTATGATCTGACCTAGCGTACCTGAGGAAACAATAGTCCCTGTGGCAAGTATTGGGTCGTAGTTGCGCTTAAGCATCGTAGGCAGGCTTATAAGTCCCATCGTGATGACTGTAGCACCGACAATCCCAGTAGATGCAGCGAGCATTGCGCCTACAATCACTACCGATATGGCAAGACCTCCCTTTACCTTACCAAATATCATAGCCATCGTATTGAGCATGGTCTCGGCAAGACCGGACTTCTCCAACATGAGACCCATAAAAATAAATAGCGGTACCGCCAGTAACACAGTATTGCGCATGACTCCCATGATCCGCAAAGGAAGTAAGTCTAGAAAATCAGGCACGACTAATATACCCGTGATGATCGATAACCCAGCTAATGTAAATGCTACCGGATAGCCAAAAAGTATGGTTATAAAAATTGCCAAAAACAAGATCATTGCAATATACTCCATAGCTTACTTTATTAGTTTGAGTATGTTCTTTAATACTTGTGATATAGCTTGTAAGGCAAGCAATACAAAACCTACAACAATGGCAGACTTTATTATGTATCTAGCTGGCAAGCCACCAGGCTCGGCAGATCCCTCTCTCATATACCATGAGTTGAGTGAGTACTCCGTACTCGTCTTGATGACAATGATACACCAAGGAATCAATAAAAATATACAACCTACTAGGTCTACAATTGCTTTTTGCTTATCAGAGTATTTACTATAAAAGACATCGACTCTTACATGCTTGTCCTCTTGATATGCATAGGCTGATCCCATCAAGAACATCAATGCAAAAATATGCCATTCTAGATCCAATAGCCAATTGGGCGAGGTACTCAATATGTACCGCATAAATACATCAGCACAGACTACCCATATGAGTATAAATGACAACCATGAGGCCGAGATCCCTACAGCAGCTACCGTTTTATCTATTGTATTTATTATTGATTGCATATTTATTCTCTAATACCAGTTGAGATCTATAATACCCCATAGCTAAATATATATTTTCACAATTACTGCGTTAGAAATACTCACCATAGCTATGGCTATGTTTACGCTTTCTGCCTTGTACTTGCAAAAATATCCTAATTTATCTAATGGTACATTATAAACCTCAAATGGTATAAAACTTAATATACGTAAGGATCTAGGATTATCAGAATACGAATCAAGCTATTTGATAGAAATCCTAAATATTGGTTGTATGTGTTCTTAGTTGCACCAACAAAAAAAAGGCCATTTGCGTAAAGCAAATGACCTTTAATTATTTTGAGACTCCTTTAGTTAAAAAGGTGGTGTCTTGATTTACTTTCCTAGAGCTTCGTACTTAGCTTTGTACTCACCTGACTTATCCAATTGATTACTTCTTGCATAGATTTCTTTCAATGCAATCAATGTGTTCCCATCTTGTGGGTTTATTTTTTCAGCAGCTAAGAAGTGAGGCATTGCTTCCATAAATAAAGCATCCATCTCCTTCTTTTTTGCATTATACTTAGCTGTTCCAGCTTTACTATAATCATCTGCCAACTTGTTCAACGATTCAGTCATTGAAGCCGCTTTGTTGTAATAAAGAGCACCGATACTGTATGTAGCATCAAAGTTTGTTGGCTCCTTAGATATGATTGTGTTATACGTTGTCATTGCTTTATCAAAGTATCCTTTTGCTTTCGCTTCGTCACCTGACTCTGCAGACTTCACACTCAACTGATCATATACTGATCCTAAAGTTACAGCGATAGACATGTTTTCTGGCTCCATCTCAGCTGCTTTCTCCAACTTAGTTACTAAGTTTTCGATTTCTCCTTTTTTCAAGAAGTAGTTTATTTCAGCAAACATTAATGTTTGCTCTGCTGGATGTGCAGCTCTACCTTCTGTTAAGTATTTAAGTGCAGCTGCTTCGTCAGATTCTGAGTTCATAGTATATAATGCTTCATATACGAATGCCTCTGTACTATCTGCCTCATACATCTTCATCAAGTAAGGTTTAGCACCTTCATAGTTCTTAGCATAATATCCACTTACTGCAGTAGTAAGGATATGATCTGCTTCTAAAGCAGGATCGTCAAGTCTAGACTTCATACCACCTTCTCTGATCAATTTAGAAGCAGTAACTTCTGCATCAAAGTTTGCAAAAGCTTCTGCAAACTTTTGATCTTGGTACATGAATATACCTGTGTTATGTAGGTGACCTTCTGTCTCTACCAATGCTTTGTAAGCCTTTTTCTTATCTCCTTTCTTTTCAGACAATTCGATTGATTTGACCAATGCTTCATATGCTGTGATTGCAGCTTCTGGGTGAGCCATTGGGATCTGTACAGTACTGATAAACTTCTTAGTGATATCAGCGTTAGTCAACTCATTAAAGATTTTTCCTTTTGTCAACCATGCTTTTCCAGATGCTTTAGCTTCATCTGTTGCAAATGCCTCATCAACTAAGGCCAAAGATTCAGTTAGTTTATCAGCATTACTTACAGGATCTAGATTGTACTTTCCAAGATTTTTAGATGCTTTCTTAAGTAGTTTCTTGTAATCTTGAGCAGTACCAACGTTGACTGCCATTACAAGGCTTAGTAAAATAAAGAGCAAATTTTTCATAAATATTAGTTTAGCTTTTTCGGTTTTATTAAAATTGTCAAGTCTTCTATTTGATAGCCGACTTATCAACTTTCTGATTAATTATTCATAGTTAAGACGGATCTTATCGATCCGATAATGTTGTAAAAGAGTTAATGAAGCCTTTATAAACTGTTAAATCTATTCTTCTTCACTAGCAGCATCATCTTTAGCTGAGTCATCGGTCTTTTCATCCGTTGCATCATCACTTGATACTACTTCTGCATCTTCGATACCATCCTCATCAGCTACAATCAAGTTGCCATCTTCGTCGTACTCTTCTTCCTCTTCTCCAGCACTCTGTAGTACTGCGATATCAGCGATACTATCTTTCTTAGCAAGTGTGATGACACGTACCCCTTGAGTCGCTCGACCCATGACACGTACATCCTCTACTCTAAGTCTGATCATGATACCATTGGTAGTCGTGATCATTAGATCATTTTCTACCGTTACAGCTTTTATAGCAATTACCTCACCAGTTTTATCACTTACAGCCATTGTTTTGACTCCTTTACCACCTCTATTGGTGACTCTGTAGTCATCTTTCTCAGATCGCTTACCGTATCCATTTTCTGATACGACAAATACTGTTGACTCTTGATCCTTAGGATCAACAATGATCATACCTACTACTCTATCGTTTTCGTCATCTAGTCTGATACCTCTTACTCCAGATGCTCCTCTACCCATCGCTCTGATCGTAGTCTCTGGGAACCGGATCGCTCTACCACCTTTGTTAGCCATCAATATATCTGACTTACCATCAGTTAATTTAGCTTCTAGTAGTTGATCACCTTCTTTAATTGTGATCGCATTGATACCATTTGCTCTTGGTCTAGAGAATGCATCTACTGCAGTCTTCTTGATGGTACCATCCTTCGTACATAATACGATGAAGTGGTTTTCCATGAACTCAGGATCTTTAAGATCCTCTATCTTGATGTATGCTTTTATTTTATCCTCTTTCGGCAGTTGGATCAGATTCTGTATCACTCTACCTGATGCAGTCTTAGACGCCTCTGGTATCTCATATGCTCTCAACCAATAACATCTACCCATCTCTGTGAATAGCAATATATAATTATGAGTCTTAGCTGCAAATATGTGTTCTATCTCATCGGTATCTCTGGTTTTAGATCCTCTTGATCCTTTACCACCTCTATTCTGAGCTTTAAACTCATCAGTCTTAGTCCTCTTGATGTATCCTAATGTTGAGATTGTAATCACAACTCTCTCGTTAGGGATCATGTCCTCTATACTGATCTCTCCATCTGAGTAACTGATCTCCGTTCTACGCTTATCACCATAGCTTTCTTCTAGCTCCGCTAGTTCTTCTTTGATGATGCTTCTTCTGAGGTCTTCACTATCCAATATGCTTTGCAGATAGTCGATCTTTTTCATCAACTCATCATACTCTTCTTGGATCTTATTGATCTCTAGACTTACAAGTTTCTGCAATCTCATTTCGAGTATTGCTTTAGATTGTAACTCTGATAAGTCAAATGATGACATCAAGCCTTCTCTTGCCTCGTCTACGGTCTTACTACCTCTAATGATCTTGATCACTGCATCGATATTATCCAATGCAATCAACAATCCTTCTAGTATATGTGCTCTTTCTTGTGCTTTTTTAAGGTCGTATTTGGTACGTCTTACGATCACCTCTAATCTAAATTTGATGAACTCTACGATCATCTGCTTTAGGTTAAGCTGCTCTGGACGGCCATTGACTAGTGCAATATTATTCACACCATAAGAAGTCTGTAGTTGAGAGTACTTAAAGAGCTTGCTCAATATTACATTGGCCATTGCATCTCTCTTGATCTCTACTACGATACGTAGTCCTACTCTATCTGACTCATCTCTTACATCACTGATACCAGTGATTTTTTCTTCATTGACTAGATCTGCGATCTTGGCAACTAAGGTTGCTTTATTTACTTGGTATGGGATCTCTGTTATGATGATCGTTTCCTTACCATTGGCCGCAGTTTCTATATCTGCTTTTGCTCTTACAACAACTTTACCTCTACCTGTGTGGAATGCTTCCTTGACACCTTGATATCCATAGATAATACCTCCTGTCGGGAAGTCAGGTGCTTTGATAAACTCCATCAACTCATCAATTGTGATCTCTGGGTTATCTACCGTAGCAGACACTCCAGCAAGTACTTCTGATAAGTTATGTGGCAACATATTCGTAGCCATACCTACTGCAATACCCGATGCTCCATTGATCAATAGATTGGGCAATCTTGTAGGCAATACGGTCGGCTCCTCCAATGTATCATCAAAGTTGAGCGAAAAGTCAACGGTGTCTTT
>CALDEO010000152.1 GCA_937942465.1 uncultured Saprospiraceae bacterium | reverse complement strand
TCTATCAAATCTTCCTGGTCTTAGTAGGGCTTGGTCTAGTACATCAGGTCTGTTGGTAGCTGCCATCAAGATTACTCCCTTGTCTGTGCTAAAACCATCCATCTCAACTAGTAGCTGATTCAATGTGTTTTCACGTTCGTCGTTACCGCCTTGTACAGCGCCTTTACCTCTTGCTCTACCGATTGCATCGATCTCATCGATGAATACGATACATGGAGCTTTCTCTCTAGCTTGCTTAAATAAGTCTCTCACTCTCGATGCTCCTACACCTACAAACATCTCTACGAAGTCTGATCCTGATATAGAAAAGAATGGTACACCTGCTTCTCCAGCTACGGCTTTCGCCAATAAAGTTTTACCTGTTCCCGGAGGACCTACAAGCAAAACTCCTTTTGGTATTTTACCACCAAGAGCTGTATATTTCTTAGGATTTTTCAAGAAGTCTACTACTTCCATTACTTCCTCTTTGGCTTCGTCAAGACCTGCAACATCTGCAAATGTGGTGTTGACTTTAGCATCATTATCAAACAAGGTAGCCTTGGACTTACCTATGCTGAATATCTGACCACCTGGGCCACCGCCGCCTCCGCTGACACGTTTCATGATGAATATCCATATTCCTATCAATAATAAGAATGGTAGGATCCAACTGATGATTGGTCCGATTAGATTCGCTTCAGTTTTATATTTAGGATCTACTTTGATCCCTTCTGTTTGGAGTTCGTCTATCTTTTTATCGAAAGTCGCAACATCTCCAATCTCGAAAACATAATCAGGACTTTTCTTACCAAACATACCTGGGGCAGGACGTTCGTATTCTTCCTTGCTCAAGCTTTCTTCCTTGATGTATACTTCTACCTTGCTTTTGTTTACAACGTATACTTCTCCGACATCTCCAGATTTAGCCATTTCCTCAAACTGTACGAGACTGATCTCTTTTGAGTTATTCGGTGCTAGTAGGGTGATATTAAGAATAAGGAAAGCAAGAATTATAAGACCATAAATCCAATATGAACTCAGATTTATTTTCTTTGGGTTCTTTTTATTTTTGTCGTCACTCATGACTACCTATTGTAATTGATGAAAGTATTGAACGGAATTTAACACCGTTCGTTTGTAATATTCCTATATATTTTCGTAGCTCGTCTTTTTAGCGTCACTCCATAAGTCCTCGATGTCATAGAATTTTCGAGTCTCAGGATAGAAAATATGTACTACTATATTGAAAAAATCAACCAGTATCCATTTTGATCCTTCACCACCTTCTACGTGATTAGGTCGGACACCATGCTCGTCTCTTACTTTTCTATATATTCTGTTGGCGATAGCCTTGACCTGTGTAGTCGACTCCCCCTCGCATATGATGAAAAAGTCAGTAGGTCTATCATCAAGATCACATAGATCCAACTGTACTATATTCAATCCTTTTATATCTTGAATAGCATCAATGATTAGCTCATTTAATGTATCAAATGTCGTTTTTTGCTGTTTAACTTGCTTTTTTGCTTTACTCAAATTTAGCTGTGTTGATGTGGGTCATACAATTTATATCTTCTGTGACTTTCGTCGAAGATTATTTCTTGGCTTCGATTGTTAGGATCGTCTAGCGATTATACTAACAGAACGATTAATTTTCTTCAAAGTTACTAAAATACACTATCATTATACTCAATTATGAATGAATCGAATGTGATCGGAAACACAATAATCAATTTAGATTCGATAGAGTCCACTAATAACTATGCTGAACAGTTGTGTACAAATAGTAATCCAAACCATGGAACTGTCATAACAACACGGTTTCAGGGGGCTGGAAGAGGACAAATTGGCAGAAAATGGCACAGTACCTACGATAAAAATGTATTAATGTCGATTATTGTCAGACCGTCATTTTTAGATATTTCTCAACAGTTTTTTCTGAGTATGACCATTGCATTGGCAATAAGGGATGTTATTCAAGATGCTGTAACCACCAAAAAAGTGACTATCAAGTGGCCTAATGACATCTATATTGATGATAAAAAAGTAGCTGGTATACTGATCCAATCTTCAATCATGAAGAAGTCTCTTAAGCACTGCATCATAGGTATTGGTGTTAATATAAATGAAGCCACTTTTCCATTAGATATCCCTAATCCAACTTCCTTATTTTTAGAATTGGGTGTTGAGGTTAATCTTGCCATGGTCAAGGATGCCATCTTACGCAGTTTCAATGGGGGTTATAGTATGCTTGTCGCAAATAAATGTACTATGTTGAAGGATGCGTATGAGTCGCATTTATACCTCAAAGGACAGGTTGCAGATTTTGTAAGACTGAAAAATGAAGAACCCTTTACAGGAATAATATTAGGCGTAAGCCAAGAAGGTATGTTAAGAATACTTATTGATGAAGTTGAGCAACAATTTGTTGTAAATGAAATTAAGTACCTAGGTATTCGTTCATAGATTAAATCAAAAATAATGAAGGCTAAGATTATAACAGTTGGAGATGAGTTGCTTATCGGTCAAGTTATAGATACGAACTCTGCATGGATAGGGGAGCATTTAAATCTATTAGGAGTCAAGATTGTTGAGATTCAGTCTATTCAAGATGACCATACTGCTATTATCGAGGCATTAGATGCATCGACCGCGGGTCAAGTAGACCTTATACTGATGACAGGCGGTCTCGGTCCCACTAAGGATGATATTACCAAAAAAGCAATTGCTGACTTTCTCAATGATGAGATGGTGTTTCATGATGAGACATATCAGCGGATATTAAGATTGTTTGAGCGACTTAAGCGAACACCAACACCTGATCATAAGGATCAATGCTATATGCCTAAGCAAGCAACGATACTCAAAAATAAAATGGGTACAGCACCAGGTATGTGGTTTGAGCACAGAGGTACGATCATTGTATCTATGCCTGGCGTACCCTATGAGATGAAATATCTTATTGAGCATGAGGTGATCCCTAGGATATCACCAAAGTTAGGCGGGCAGCACATTATACACGAGACGATCAGGACTGTCGGAGAAGGAGAGTCAAGGATAGCGGCATCCATAGAGGATATTGAAGAATTATTCCCGAAAGGGTTAACAATTGCATACTTGCCTAGCCTAGGGCAGGTGAGGTTACGATTAACAGCTACAGGTACTGACAAAGAGTGGCTTGAAGAGAATATTGCAAAATTCAAAAAACAAATAGTTGATAGATTAGGTGCTCTAGTATTTGGATATGGTAAAGAAACACTAGAAGAAAATCTAGGAAAAATAGCTATTGAAAAGGGATTGACTATCGGTACTGCGGAGAGTTGTACTGGAGGGATGATTGCTCAAAAAATAGCTTCAATACCAGGAGCATCAGCTTATTTTAATGGAAGTATTATTGCATACAGCAATGATGTTAAGAAAAATATACTCTCGGTATCGCAAGATACCCTACATGATCATGGGGCAGTCAGCGAACAAACAGTAAAGGAAATGGTGGTAGGAGCCATAGAAAGTGTCCATTGTAATGTAGCAGTAGCTGTATCTGGTGTTGCAGGTCCGGGAGGCGGTACTACTGATAAACCAGTAGGAACAATATGGCTGGCATGTGGCAATAAGACTGATATACGTACAGTCAAACTAGAGTTAAGTAAGAATAGGCAGCAAAATATTGAGTATAGTACGACTGTTGCCATGAATATGCTGCGAAAATTTTTGATGCGGCAATAATTGGACTAATTTTGCACCATTAATTATAGAATCTAATAGACTATGGCTAAGATAGAGTTAATAATGCCTAAAATGGGCGAGAGTATAATGGAAGCGACTATCCTTAATTGGGTTAAGAATGTTGGCGATAAAATTGAACTCGATGAGACCATTTTGGAGATTGCTACTGATAAAGTAGATTCTGAAATACCATCACCAGCAGAAGGTATATTGACAGAAATATTATTCCAAAAGGATGATGTTGTAGCAGTAGGTACTGTGATTGCAGTAATATCTACGGAAGGGTCAGAAGTTAACTCTACACCGAGTCCAGCGCTTAAGGCTGAAGCTCCAAGTGCATCAGCACCAGCGAAAGTGGAAGCACCTAAGCCTACACCGGCAGCAGCAAGTGCTGTGGTGTCTAGTGACAATACAGTGTCAAGTAGTGGATCAAGATTTTATTCGCCACTAGTGAAGACTATTGCCAAAAGAGAAAATATAAGTCAAGCGCAACTAGATCAAATATCAGGTTCAGGTAGAGATGGTAGAGTGACTAAAGCAGATATATTGGCTTTTGTTGATCAACCACAATCTCAGACTGCAGCAAATGTAGTGTCCGCTCCAGCACCAAGTGTCAGCGCTAGTACAACAAATAAAGTGGCAGCAGCACCAGCATCGCCAGTACAAGTGTCAGGTGGTGATGAGATCATTGAGATGGACAGGATGCGTAAGTTGATCGCTGATCACATGGTCATGTCTAAGCATACTTCACCACACGTTACGTCATTTATAGAAGCGGATGTAACAAATCTTGTTAACTGGAGAAATAAGCACAAAGATGCATTCCTAAAGACACATGGTGAGAAGATTACATTCACTCCGATCATAATTGAGGCAGTAATCAAAGCAATAAAAGATTTTCCGATGATCAATGTTTCATTAAATGGAACGCAGATCATCAAAAAGAAAAATATCAATATAGGTATGGCTACGGCATTGCCTACTGGAAACCTAATCGTCCCAGTAATCAAAAATGCTGACCAACTGAACCTAGTAGGTATCACAAAACAAGTGAATGGCCTTGCAGGAAAAGCTAGAGCTAATAAATTGAAACCAACGGATATACAAGACGGTACTTTTACAGTAACTAATGTAGGTACATTTGGTAATGTAATGGGGACTCCGATCATCAATCAACCACAAGTTGCTATCATGGCAGCAGGAGCAATACGCAAGAAACCTGCAGTTGTAGAGACAGAGTATGGAGATGTAATTGCGATAAGACAAATGATGTTTTTATCCCTGTCATATGACCATAGAGTTGTAGATGGATTTTTAGGTGGATCATTTTTACGTAGGATAGGTGATTACTTAGAGGCATTTGATGCGTCTCAATCAATATAATACTGTTTTAATTATAGTAGATGGCAGAAAATAATGCAATAAAAGGATTTTATACCCTGATAATCATGTTGTTATGCAATGTTGTTATAGGTCAGGGTAATATCAAGAAAGAAGGTGAGGAGTACTTTAAAAATGAAAAGTATGCCATTGCACTCAATTTTTTTGATCGTGTCAAGGATGCAAATGAAGATAATGAGATACTTTATAAAAGAGCAATCTGCAATTATCACATCAATAAATTGTCTATTTCTAAAGGTCAACTGACGCAAGCCTTCAAAAAAGGGTTCGAAGACCCAGAGATTTTTTATTATATGGCAAAGACCCATCATGCATCGGGAGACTATGCGATGGCTGCTAAGTTTTATAAAAAGTACCTCAATAAGGTAAGAAAAGATAAAGAGACGCGTGAGGAGGTAACTAGATTGATAAAGCAATGCGCATATGGTATCAATCACCAGTACAACAACGAAATAGCTTTTGTTGAAAATCTAGGAGAGGTAATAAATACCCGCCATGATGACCTCAATCCAATCCAAAGTAATACCAATAGCAATAAATATTATTTTAGCTCAGGAAGATCAGGAGCTACAGGAGGTTTAAGAAATAAAAAAGGATATCGTGACGAGTTTTATGGTAGTTACTTCTATGATATCTACTCTACTGAGATCGTTAATGGATCTTGGGAGTACCCAGAGTCAGTTGATGACCTACTTAATACATCCAATCACGAGATGATGTTGGATATAAGTAAAGATGGGTCTGAAGTTTATTTTTTAAGAAGTAGAGATTTAAAATTAGGTACAATAGAGAAGAAGTTGTTTACAAAAGATTCAATAGTCCTTAAAGCAGAGGCCGTTATAAGTCCTGTTGTAGGAGAGCTAGGAGATGTTTACTTAAAAGTATTTAATGACTCAACTTATATCTTTTCAAGTAATAGAGTAGGAGGCTACGGGGGCTATGATTTGTACATGACGATAAGTAGAGATGGTCAATGGTCAGATGCTATTAATATGGGGCCGGAGATCAATGGACAATTCAATGAGGTTTC
>CALDEO010000151.1 GCA_937942465.1 uncultured Saprospiraceae bacterium | reverse complement strand
AAAAGCATTGGTGTATTCAATTTGATGTTACCACCATATAATGTCGTAATCCAGTTAAACACTTTAACGGCTGATGGTACAGCAATGATCAAGGTAAAGACTACGAAGAAATTCGAAATAAATGGATTGACACCTGACATAAACATATGGTGAGCCCATACGATAAATGCTAAGAATGCAATTGCCAATATAGAATATACCATTGCTTTGTAACCAAAAATTGGCTTTCTAGCATGTACAGATAATACTTCTGACACAATACCCATTGCAGGTAAGATGATAATATATACTTCAGGGTGACCTAAGAACCAGAATAAATGCTGGTATAATACTGGGCTACCACCGATAAAATCAAGTGCTTGTCCTTCAATAAAGATCTCACTTAAGAAGAATGACGTTCCTAAACCTCTATCACACATAAGCATGAAGAAACCTGAAACCAATACTGGGAATGATAATAAACCAATAATCGCTGTTACGAAAAATGCCCATATTGTTAATGGCATTCTCCAAAGGCTCATACCTTTAGTTCTTAAGTTAAGTACTGTTGTTATGTAGTTAACTCCTCCAAGTAGTACTGATACTACGAAGAATGTCAAACTCACTAACCATAAAGTCATACCTGCTCCAGATCCACTAGCGGCCTGAGGTAAGGCACTCAGCGGAGGATAAGCAGTCCAACCTCCAGAGGCGGGACCTGTACTTATAAATAATGAATAAAACATAACTACTCCTGCTAAGAAGAAGAACCAATATGATAACATATTAAGAAATGGCGATGCCATATCTCTTGCTCCTAACTGGAATGGTATTAACAGGTTACTGAATGTACCACTCAGTCCTGCGGTTAATACAAAGAAGACCAGTATAGTACCGTGCATTGTCACCAATGCGTAATAGAACTCTGGACTCAATTTACCAATTCCTGCTTCATCTACAACGATCCATTTACCTAATAAAGGCTTGATCCATGTTAAGCTTTCCTCAGGAAAACCTAACTGCAATCTGAATATAATAGACATACCAGCACCAATCAATGCCCAGATTATTCCTGTAACAAGGAATTGTCTAGCAATGATCTTGTGATCCATGCTGAATATATAATGCGAGATAAAACTCGACTGGTACTTATCACCATGGTGATGATCATGAAAATGATCATCGTAACCTTGTTCTTTGATGATTATTTCATCTATTGTTTGTTCCGTCACCTCTGACATAATGCTACTTTTTTAATTATTAAGACGCAATTCTCAATTCTGTTCTACGGTTATTTTTTCTACCCTCACCTGACTCATTAGAATCAATAGGTTCTACTTCACCGTATCCTCTTGCCAATAGTCTTGAAGAATCTATACCTTTATTTACAAGATACTCCCTAACATTGTTCGCTCTACTCTGTGATAAATTCAAATTCATGCCATCATCACCAACACTGTCTGTATGACCGGCAAGCTCTACGTTGAGATCACCATACTTCTTTAATAATGTACTCAAGTGGTCTAATTCATATTGAGACCGTTTATCTAGTGTAGCTGTCCCTGTATTATAAAATACATGCTTCAATTGAATAGTAGCTGCTGCAGACTCTTCTGCTGTTACTACATTCTCTATATCACTAGTAAGTTCTTTTCTTCTCTCAGTAATCTCAGGTCCGAATAGTTTATTTCTATTTACCTCAGGATCGTTAGCCGTACCTCTTATGTTGTTTAAGTAATATGACTTCTGTCCTGCCAACCAAACATTATACTCTTCTCTTGTTACTACTTTCAATACTCTTCTCATAGAGTAATGACCTTTACCACATAGCTCAGCACAAGCCAACTCATAGTTGAACTCCTCCCAACGCATTTTGCTTTCTGGATCTTCTGGATCAAATGGTGTTTGCCACTCAGCATAGTCCTTTAAATTATTTCTATATTCTTCAGTCGTTAAAGTCGGCTTGAATATGAAATAAGTAGGTAACCCAGGTATTGCGTCCATTTTCACTCTGAAGTGAGGTAAGTAAAAGTTGTGTAATACATCTCTTGATGTAATTCTTACTCTTACTGTAGTATCCACTGGTAAAACAATCATGTCAGATCCACTTAATAGTATATCATCAACATTCTTCTCATCAGTCCAGTCTTGTCCAATGTTATTCACACCAGGTACAATCTTTCTGAAATCTTTAGTTCCTAATAAACCATCTTCTCCAGGGTATCTAATTTCCCAAGCAAACTGGTAACCGGTTGCTTCGATTTCAAGATATTCCTTATCAGAAGATATATCTGGCATTATCTCATTCCATACCATAAGACCTTGTACTACCAAGAATGTCATTACAACAGCTGGAATACCAGTCCATACTAGCTCTAGATTGGTGTCATGCACCATGAACTTAGATGTATTACCTTTTTTATATCTGTATTTGAAAGAATACCAAAATAAAAGGATGTGAGTCAATATAAATACGATACCCGTAAAGAATAAAGTAGTATTAAATAATCCATCGATCTTACCACCATGCTCGGAGGCAGACTCATGCGGTCCGTACCCTAACATTACATTTTTATAATAAAATGCAGAGGCTACACATAGAACTAGAAATGCGATCATAAAAACAACGAGCCATAAAGCAGTTCGATCATTTGATCTTCTTTCTGATTCTTCCTCTCCTCTGATCTTTTTGGATAGTTCTGTCACTCTAGCAATCTGTAACAAGATTACTACTAAGAGAACTATTATAATGGTTGCTATTAAAGCTGTCATATTAAATTTGTTACGTTCTTACTTAAATATTAAACGTGATGATGTAAACTCTCTTGCAAGTATGGGTCATTCTTTGGTGTTAACGGTGCTCTACTTAGTGCAGAGAAGAAAACAAATAAGAATAATCCTATAAAACCTATAAACGTTCCTATCTCTAAGAAGCCTGGCAAATGAAAACCAGTTAATGCCTCATGAGCATGTGCTACTGCTCCGTGATCTCCATGTCCAGCTCCCAACTCGTGAAAAGTATGTAAAGCTCCTGGCTTAATCATTAAGAAAAAGTCCAACCAGTGACCAAAGATTATCATGATCGCTACAAATATTAGCGAACCTGCTTTTCTCTTCGTATCATTCCTCATTAGAACAAAGAAAGGCAGTATAAAGTTTATCAAAAGGTTGCCCCAAAATAGAATTGGATACTCATCCATTCTTAATTTAAAATAACCAGTTTCTTCACCAATATTGGCATACCATATAAGCATGAATTGTGAGAACCATAAGTATGTCCAGAATATACTGAAGGCAAATAAAAACTTACCTAAATCATGTATGTGCTCTGAAGACACTTGTTGGTAATATCCTTTAGACTTTAAATACATTAAAATCAAGATTGTCGTTGCAATCATAGATACAAACCAACTTGCACCTGAATACCATGCAAACATAGTACTGTACCAGTGAGCATCTAATGACATAATCCATTGCCAGATTATTGCAGCACTTGAAAACCCTGCAAAAGGCAAGAAAGCTGGTGCCCATCTTCTGAGGCTATGGTGATGTTCAAAATCTGAATCTCCATTAGCGTCTTCATCTAATGATAATGATCTAATTTTTTTTGCGAAAAGCATCCAAACTCCTACAATGATAATAGTACCAAATAAGTACCAGTTCTTGTTTAAGAATGAAGATTTTCCGTTAAGGATGGTATCTGTCTCAACGCTACCTGCATCAGCCCAGTGATATAGGGTATTATGACCAACGTTGAAATATATACAGAGTGCAAATCCCGTCATTAAAACCAATGCTGGTAATAAGAACATAGACATTGCCTCCCAAAGTCTCTTAAATAATGTTACCCATCCTGCCCATGCTGTTATGCATACACAAAGGAAAAATAATGCTGTGAATGCGATTCCAGTTACGAATGTTGCATTGTGCAATAAATTCGTCCAAAATCTGGTGTGACTTGCGTCATCAACAAACCAAGTCCATCCTAAACTCAATATTCCAATACCCATCATGATGGCTAATGACATCTTAAGTTTTCCAGTGAACTCAAAGTTCTCGATACGTGCTTGTATATGTGTAGCTCCCATCAATTAGTGCTTGTGTGATTCTTGATTAGTTGAATGGTCTCCATCGTGGCTATCGCCAGAGTGTGACTCTCCTGAATGATGTCCACCCTCTTCTGTTGAGTGATCACCGTGATCGTGATGTCCTTCTGCGTCAGCATCATGTCCATGTGCATCGTGACCATGACTATCATGATCATGATTTCCTTCAGACATAGTATGAGTAATTGCACTAGGATCATAGCTAGAAGGTAATACTTTAAAGTCTCTACCTGCTGGCTTGTCTACACTATTAAGTGTATTAACTAATTGCGTATACTCTTGCTTCTTTTCTTTAGCTTGTAATGATCTGATGTAGTGGATTACTTGCCATCTTTCTTCAGAATTCATTTTATCAGCGTAACCTCCCATTAGATTCTTACCATACATGATTGCATGATATAGTCTACCATTAGAAGTTGTTGTAAACTCGTCATTAGTCAATATAGCTGGTTGTACTGGGTACTTACCACCTTCATCTCCTGTTGCAGGATTGGCATCTCTTACGAGATATCCATTACCATCACCTTTTTCACCATGACAGATAGCACAGAATGTGTTATACAAGTCTTTACCTCTTTTAAGACCATCCATACTTATTGGGTAAGGATTGTTTATAAGTTGTGCAGTGGCTGCAGTTCTTGACTCCTCTGTATCTACATACATATAAGGCATCGTACCTGCTTGATCAGATGATCTCTGCTTATTTTTTAAGTCTCTAGGTATTGACCCAGTTACTGGTACTCTTGGTTGAGCCATTTCGTGATACTCTTTCTCCGTACCCCATGTATTATGAGAGTAGTAAGAATAGTAATTGGCTTCATAGGCAACAGAGTGCCCCATATCGGGCATGTACTCACTACCTGGATTATTAGGGCCTGATTGCTGACAGCTACTCACCATGATGAGCACTGCAAGAACAAAACCTAAATAGTATGATTTATTCAATAATTTCATTTCGATCAATGCTTAAAGTGATTTAGAATTAACTTCCTCAGCACCTGTATTTTTGAAAAATGCGTTAACCGCATCAATATTTACTTCAGATTTATTGAAAGCGATACAGAACTTATCATCCGTGATACGGTCATCCAATGTTTTCTCTTTAACTCCGGGCCCTAGACCACAGACAATGTAAAAAGAAACTACCATACCGATCGCTGCGAAAAGTACTGTAAGCTCGAATGTAATCGGAATGAATGCTGGTACTGACCAATATGGCTTACCACCAAATATAATCGGCCAATCCTTAGTAAATATCCAAGTCATCCCAAGGAATGCTGTCAATGTACCAAGTCCACCATATACAAAACCTGCAATGTGCAATCTTGATTCTTCTAAGCCCAATAACGGGTCTAGACCGTGAACAGGAAACGGTGAATACACCTCTCCTATTTCAAGATGCTCAGCGTTAGCTGTACGTACAGCGTCGAGAAGTATCTCCTCGTCATTGTACAATCCATAAATATAATCTACTGTTTTAACTGCCATGTCTATTGTATATTAGTATCGACCGCCGTCAAGTTTGTCCTGTAATGTTTTTAACTCATCCCACTTACCATCAGCAGCTAATCTTGCTTGATCAGCCCATGACTCAGGACTATTACCTTTGAAGTTACCATCAGCACTATCAAGTAAAGACTGCATTTTGTCTACACTTGTCTGAGATAATTGTTCAAAAGTATAAATACCTCCAGCATTCAATACTTGCTCTATCTTCGGTCCTATTCCTTCTAACTTCTTTAAACTATCACTTACCACATTAGCAGCAGTGTCTACAAGCGTCTTCTTTTTTGCAGGAGCTGCTTTGTGACTATGTGAATCAGAGTGACCACCTGTATACTGGTCTCCTGAAGATTTCAAAATACTCTTAACCTCTGCAATTGCAACTACGGGTGCTACTCTTACGAATATTAAGTATAGTGTAAAGAATAATCCGAACGTACCTAAGTAAATACCGATCTCGACCCATGTAGGAACATAAAAACTCCATGATGATGGTAAATAATCTCTAGCTAAAGTCGTCGCGATAATTACAAACCTCTCAAACCACATACCGATGTTAATCAGTATAGACATGAAGAATGTAAATTGAATATTCCTTCTTAATTTCTTGCTAAAGAAGAACAGTGGTGATACAACGTTACAGAACATCATACCGAAGTAAGACCAGTAATATGGTCCAAGTGCTCTGTTGAAGAATGCAAACTGCTCATATACATATCCTGAATACCAAGAGATGAATAACTCTGTTAAATAAGCTACACCTACGATCATACCCGTCGTTACTATGACTTTATTCATAGATTCGATATGCTCAATCGTAATATAATCTTCCAACTTCATGATCTTTCTAGTGATGATCATCAATGTCTGTACCATCGCGAAACCAGAGAATACGGCTCCTGCAACAAAGTATGGAGGAAATATCGTTGTATGCCATCCTGGAATTACAGAAGTGGCGAAATCAAAACTTACAATTGTATGTACCGAAAGTACTAGTGGTGTAGCAATACCTGCTAATATGAGAGATAATGACTCCCATCTCTGCCAGTGCTTTGCTGAACCAGTCCAACCGAATGATAAGAAACTGTAGATTTTTCTTCTAAATCCTTTTGCTCTATCTCTTACTGTTGCAAAATCAGGTACTAAACCAGTGTACCAGAATAATAATGATACCGTGAAATAAGTACTAATGGCGAATACATCCCATAACAACGGCGAATTGAAGTTAGGCCATAAAGGTCCTCTCGTATTCACGTAAGGAAAAATAAACATTGCCATCCAGATACGTCCCATGTGTATTAATGGAAATAAACCGGCACACATAACGGCGAAAATGGTCATCGCCTCGGCTGCTCTGTTTACCCCTGTCCTCCATTTCTGTCTGAACAGTAATAAGATCGCTGAGATCAATGTACCCGCGTGACCGATACCGATCCACCATACAAAATTGGTAATATCCCAACCCCATCCAATGGTTCTATTCAAATTCCATGTACCGATACCATTCCAAATGGTCCAGAGTATACAGAATATACCGAATCCTAATAAGGTAACAGAAAGAATCAACCCAATAACCCATGAGGCTGTTGGAGTCTTTTCTGTCCCAATCACTAAGTCTTCGGTGATGTCGTGGTACGACTTATGCCCTGTGACTAATGGCGGTCTGATTGCACTAACTGGTGAACTCATATATAACTTATTGTTATAATTTATAATTTAATGAATCTATAAAAGCTTACGCTTCTATCGATTTATCTTTATTTACTACTTTCATTGCATATCTAACTGAAGACTGTGTATTCACTTCTTCTAGTACTTCGTAGACTAGTGAATTATCCCAAGCTTTAGCAACTTTACTTTCTTTATCATTTCTATCTCCAAATGTGATTGCATCTACTGGACATGCACTAGCACAAGCAACTTGTAGATCAGAATCAATCATTCTTCTTGATTCAGACTTTGCAGTCAACTTCGCTTCTTGGATTCTCTGTACACAGAAACTACATTTCTCGATTACACCTCTTGTTCTGACGGTAACATCTGGATTCAATACCATTCTTGTTAAGTTGTCAGCACCAAACGCAAGATCTTCACCATTCACCAATACTTGGTTAGCTGGGAATAAATCTGCAGTTGTGTAATCCATCCAGTTGAATCTTCTTACTTTAAACGGACAGTTATTTGCACAATATCTTGTACCGATACATCTGTTATAAGTCATTTGATTCAGTCCTTCAGAACTGTGATTCGTTGCATTTACTGGACAAACATTCTCACAAGGAGCATTATCACAGTGTTGACACATCAATGGTTGATAAACCGTGTTAGGGTTTTCATAATCTCCAAAGAAGTATCTATCAATACGTAACCAAGACATCTCTTGATGCTTTGCTACTCTTTCTTTTCCTACTACAGGAACATTGTTCTCAGCCATACATGCTACTGTACAAGCACTACAACCAGTACATGTATTCATATCTACATGCATACCCCAGTGGTGTCCTTGACCATAGTTTTCTTCCATGTACTCATCAAATGGGTACATCGTGTTGGCATTCAACTTCTGGTGATGCTCTCTTTCATGCTCTAGATCATGTGTCGTCTCAACTAGTGTTTCTAGTTCTGCCGTTCTAATAATTGATCTATTAACGAGGGCTCCTTGAAATCCTTCAAATATGTTACCATATCCAGGTGCAAGTGCTTGCTCATCTACATTTACAGTTTCTCCAGTTGGCTCATACTCTCCAGTTACACCCATCGTATTATGGTATTGTACACAAGAGAAGTACTCTTCTTCACCTACTTTACCAGAAAGTGAAACGTCTGTACTGAAGTATGTTGATAAACCACCTACCGTTGCGCTACAGTCATTGACCTTAGCTCCAACTTCTTTAGATGCAAATCCACCACTATTTCTACCACCACCAAGTGTTACTGCTATTGTACCAGACATCTGGCCAAACTGCTGAATAACTGGAAGTACTAGTTTTTTACCTGAGATCGTAACTTCTACTAAGTCACCATCTTTAAGGTCATTCAATCCTGTGAATTTCTTAACACCATCGAACTTAAGTGGTACACTTAAATATGTACCCCAAGTTGTACGTGTTACTGGATCTGGCATTTCCTGTAACCAAGGGTTATCAGCGAAAGTACCGTTACCTATACTTATTGGTTCTTTAAAACTTATCTCTAAGTCAGAAGAACTCACTTTAGGCATTGTTATAGAAGATGCACTAAAACTAGGATTAGATCCCGTTGTATTCACAGTTATTATACCGTTAAATACTGCATCATTCCAGAATGCATCGAAAGATGCAAACTTTGATTGTCTAGAAAACTGAGAATCTCTCCAGCTTTGCTTTAGATAATCATAATATGGCTGATCACTCGCCATTTTATCTGAACCTAAAAGAACCATTAATGACTCTTCCATGTGTCTCGTCTTGAATAAAGGCGAAATCGTAGGTTGTATTATTGCAAGTTGTCCTTTTTTAGGCTCAGCATCACCCCAACTCTCAAGAGAATGGTGTACTGGTGCAATAACATCACACTTAGCAGATGTCTCACATGGTCTATAGTAGAATCCTACTTTAGTTGCAACTTTATCCATCGCAGCTGCAAAGTCAGCTCCTTTACTGTATTCGTATACTGGATTTGCATTGTTCATGATAAGAACATCAACACTACCCGACTTCATTTCTGAAATAAGACTAGCCAATTGACTTTCATCACCCTGACGTTGCATTGAGGCATGCTTAAAGCTAATTGTTGCTCCATAGTTAGCTAAGGCGTTGTTGATCGCATTGATCATCAATTGCTCTGCTACATTATTATTACCTGATACAACTAAAGATTTACCTTTATTTTGTATCAATTGAGCAGCTACTTTATCCAAGTTTGTTTTTGCCTTAGCATTCAATCCTTGTGTAGATACTCCACCACCTGCTACCTTGTTGTATAAGTAACCAACAGCTGCTGTTTGCTCTGAAGGCTTTACTAGGATACGGTGATCTGCATTACTTCCAGTCATTGACATGTGACTTTCCACCTGTACATGTCTTGACATTGAAGCATTCTTAAAGTTGTTGATTTTTCTACTCTTCGTGTAAGCTCTTGCATATTCGATTGGAGAAATCCAAGTTCCTAAGAAGTCAGCGTTAAACGAAACGATTAAATCAGCTTTATCAAATTTATAATCTGGTATCACAGCTTCACCAAATGATTGCTCATTTGCTTTAAGCATTGCTGCACTTGATACTGGATCGTATTGTACTACTTTAGTGTTAGGGTACTTTGCTTGTACATCAGCCAATAACTTCTTAGTTGTTGGACTTAAGATCGTATTACTAACGACACGTATTGTTGCACTTGATGTTACTTTAGACTTCAACAATGCGTCGAAGCTGCTCCAATCAGAAGCTGTTGGAACACCGTCTGCACTCATTGTGATCGGCGTTCTATATCTGTTTACATCATACAAGTCTAAAACAGATGCTTGGACTCTAGCAGAAGTACCACCTTCTGTCATTGTAGACATCTTGTTACCTTCTATTTTGATCGGTCTACCCTCTCTAGTTTTCACTAATATCGGACAGAACTCACCACCTTGCACATAACTAGAAGCATAGTATGTAGCTACACCAGGAATAATTGTTTCTGGTTTGATTACATAAGGTATTGCTCTTTTGATAGGTGTATCACAACCTGCTGCGATTGTAGCAGCACCAAGACCAAAACCCAAGAATTTTAGAAAATCTCTTCTATTACCTTCTACTTTACCAGCTACATTCTCATCGCCTGCAGCTTCTAAGATAGATGGAGTTTTCATCTCCTGTTGGGCATCCTTAATAAAATCTGGATCCTTATTTAAGTCCTGAGACCCGATCCATATTCCATTTTGCTTATGATTCATTGATTAGAATTTTTAGAAGTACTTGTATGTACAATATCTCGATTTAGTAATGGCATTTTTGACACTCAAGACCGCCGACATCTGCAACAGTCACTTTATCTCGTTTACCATCTTTTACCTCTTCTTGATACTTAGCATAAGAAGCGTAATATTCATTTTCGTTAAACTTCACTTCAGTCTTTCTGTGACAGTTGATACACCATCCCATAGACAATGGAGAGTGCTGTGCAACTACTTCCATTTCTTCGACTTTACCGTGACATGTTTGACAATCTACCTTACCAACAGTTACGTGTTGTGCATGATTGAAGTAAACGTGATCAGGTAAATTGTGAATTCTAGTCCATTCGATAGGACCTTGTACTTTTGTTTTTTGCTCATTAGTTAATGAAGCAAATATGTTTTCCCATTGGTCTTCAGCAACTTTATCTTTGTCGGTCTCTGCAATTGCTTTGTCATCTGCATTGACAACATGTTGATCACTGATCCACTTGGTATATACCGCTTTGACACTGTCTTGTGGCATATCTTCATAGTTCTCCATGTATTTGTTACTAGTTGGATCGTATCCAACTGAAGCAAATATCTTAGTCAATTCTTGTGTACCGTACTTAGATCCATTTTTGATTGCCTTGTGACAATTCATACATGTATTTGTTGCAGGTATCACTGAGTGCTTAGATCTTCTAGCACCATCATGACAATATTGACATTCTATTTTGTGTATTCCAGCATGTGTCTCGTGAGAGAACTTTATTGGCTGATCAGGAGCATAGTTTTGTTGACGACCTAAATCGATTGCATTATTAACAGTGGTATAACCACCTAAGACGATCAATGAGAATAACACTAAACTCACGATACCTTTACTAGTAAGCGTCTGTAAAACTGTTTTCCCCTCAAATTCTAAACCTTCCTTCTTTGCTGCTATTTGATTTAAACTAGTCACTACTCTAGCTAATAACAATGACAATAAAATCAATGAACCTAAAAGAATCCAATACATCCATGAGTTATCTGCTTGCTCTACTTC
>CALDEO010000150.1 GCA_937942465.1 uncultured Saprospiraceae bacterium | reverse complement strand
TTCATTCAAGGAGATCGTCACTAGAGAGTGGGTGCCGCATTACTTGCTCAATGTGTTTACACTGGCGATCGTGTTATTGGTATTCGTAGGGTCGGGAGAGTTGGTTCCAGATTCGGGCTTGCTGACCATCGTGGTGATGGGGACGGTATTAGCCAATATCGACATGCCTAAGATGGATGAGATCCTATACTTTAAAGAGTCGCTCGCAGTGTTACTTATTTCTATGTTATTCATTTTGCTTAGCGCAAATATCAATATATCAGACCTAGAATTATTACTCAACTGGCAGAGTGCCTTGTTATTTTTGAGCATCATATTGTTGATCAGACCAGCAGGAGTATTCTTATCGACTCGCAACTCCAAGTTGGAACTTAATGAGAAACTATTTATCTCTTGGGTAGGACCTAGAGGTATTGTAGCAGCGGGTATTGCCTCTTTATTTGGTAATAAGTTAATGGAGTTCAACAGACAGGCACTGACAGATGGAGTAGAGATACCATTCCCTGGAGCAGAGTTGATCACACCATTAGTTTTTATGATTGTATTGGGAACGGTATTGTTGAATGCTACAACTGCAGGGTTCGTTGCGAAACTGCTAAAAGTCAGAATCACTACATCCAATGGTATCCTACTGATAGGAGCAAATAATGCTGCTAGACTCATCGCTAAGTATTTATCGGATATAGGCCGGAGAGTGATCTTGGTCGATAGTAATAAATACAATATTCAGAAAGCCAATGAGCAAGATACGATGGCGATCCAAGCAGATATATACTCTGATACCTTAAGTGATAATACGGAGCTAAATGATATGGGCATCCTACTCGCATTCACAGGTAGTGCTGCTGTCAATGATTTTGCTTTAAGCAAATATGGAAGTCAGTTTGGTGAAAACGGAGCTTACAGACTAGTCAATGAAGAAGAAGTCGAGACGTTATCACCCAAAGATCAGAAAAAAGTGCTGTCGCCTAAAGACGATTATATTCGCCTCAGCGAGGTAGCAAGAGATTACCCCAAAATGAATGAACTACCCGTGTCGAGCATCGAAAACCTTAAGATCAGTATCGAAGAGATGCATGAACAAAGAAATAGTATTCCACTGTTTCTTAAAAGTGCGAATGGCGATATACAAGCATTGACCAATCTACCAGAAGATCAACTTATAGAAGAGGGGAGTTATATGGTGTATATGGGTAAGGAGGTATCCTTGGAGGTTGTGAGTGATTAGGTATTGGAGCCTTACAAGGCAACACTTGCTTGTATGAACAACGATCTGCCAAGTCCAATCACATTTCTGGCAGCTCCACCATGGGCACTACCTGTACCAGCACCTTCGGTACTTATGGATACTATATTGAGTAGGTTTTTAACACCTGCAACCAATGTAACTTTATTGTTGAGTATAGACTTATTAGTTGTTAGGTCGAGTAGATTGTAGGCAGATATTCTTCTGACTTCTATGGCACCATTGTTTTCTCTATAAGTTGGGATAGAGCCCACGTGTCGGTGGTTGAGTGTGAATCCCATATTCAAAAAATTACTTTTATACGTGACACTATTATTCATATCGAATATTCGACCATAGTCTGGTACATCTTCTTCATCTATTTGAGATGACCAGTAGCTTAGACTTGCAGAACTATTTACGTTAAAATTATTGAAGCGGTAGCTCATACTCGGCTGAAAACCATATACATCATAGCTATCAATATTATCATAGTAAAACTCTCCGTTATCGGTTTGTGTCAGATTGATTCTATCTGATATTGTTGTTCGATATGCATTGAAGGAGATGTCAATACCCTTGAGTAGTTCCATATCAAATGTAGCCTGTAGATCATGCGAAAACTCAGGTTTAAGATCTACATTGCCAAATATATTATGGAATACATCTACAAACTCTAAATACAGCTCCTTGAGTGATGGACTACGATATCCCTGCGCATAACTCAGCCTGATAGATGCCTCATCTGTTATTGCATACTTACCATGCAATGCAAAAGTTGCTTGATTTCTATAAATATTGTGGTAAGTCCACCTTCCAGATGCCGATAACTGTAGTTTGTCGAGTCCTGCATATTTCATTTCTGTGTATGCTGCGATTTCATTAGATACTGCTCTTGTGGAGTCCTCTGTATTCGTAGATTTTATTCGATCACCCCCACCTGTCTCGTAGTTATGGTTGATGCCAGACATGATGGTCCAGTCTTCTTGTGGTCGATATGCAACGTTGATTCTGGTGAAATTATTGGAAAAGTAATTGGTATCGATCGTCTGTAAGGCCGTATCTATTTGTTGTGTCTCTAAGTATAGTCGGTTGGACTCTGTGATGCGATCATACTTATTGTAAGCCGTTGTTGCATCAATGAATACTTTGGATCCAATCTCGCCTTTGAAATGTAGTGCCAGGTCTGATCTAGTCGTTGTAAAGGTATTGTCCTCTGCATATGGATTGAATTGTGCCCGCTTCACAACACCGTAGTTATTCAGAAATTCGTGGTTGTACTGGTATTCAATATGTGCTTGATGGTTGGCATTGAAGTCATATCGCATAAGACCACCTAACTGGAGTTGGTTTTTAGGATTGTACGGATATTTGATTTGGTTTATCTTAGTACTATCGTTGAGCGAGACGCTTTCTTGTAGTCTGAGGCTATCTATCGGAAATCCTTCAAATCGGTAGGACCTAGCATTGATTTTTGTCATTAAGTTTTTCTTTTTGTATCCAAGTGTAGCTTGGTTGTTTCTTATTTCTGTAGATTCTACAAGGTTATCTGAGTTGAACTCAAATGTTGATTTCTGTGATTTTTTAGTAATAATGTTGATGACACCACCAGCCGCATTACTGCCGTATATGTTGGACATAGGCCCTTCTACAACCTCTATTCTCTCGACATTTTGTAGTGATATTTGGGTGATATCTATGCTGCCGTTTTGCCTACCGATGATCGGTACACCGTCCCGTAGTATGGCTACATTGCTAGATGATATGCCTCGCATTCGTATGGAAGTACCCAATATAGGATCTTGTACAAGTCGTACTGATGGAGCCATTGTTATGATTTCATCAAGAGTCACTGCTGCTCTGTTGGCAATCGTGTTTTTGTTGATGACTGTTACGTTATGCATCACCTCTTTGTAGTGAGTAGGCTCGTACTGTGCCGTGATGATATAGTCGTCAAGGACAATATCAAATCCCGAAGTATCTACTGTATCTTGAGCTACTGCTACAGATGATAAGCATAGTAATAATAGAATGATCTTAGGCATATGCATGTGAGTCTATAAGTGCTGATTGTAAAAGGTAGTGCAGTTCACAGATTTCATCTACAGAGAAACATAGTATCATGGTTTTCATAAGTGTAGAGAATACGATATCTCTGTTGTCCCTTATGGTCTCGTCTTTTACTGTTTTGTGGCAGTTTTCGACATTGGCATAGAAGTCTGTAAATGCTTTCTGATCATGTATGAATATGATATTATTGAATACGATTTTGTAATATTCACCGCAAGGAGAAATGTAAATAGTCCCATGGTTCGTCTTACTTAATACTTCTCTAAAGCACATACTATTTAGATTGGGTTGGTAGATTATAAACAAGGAGTGCCGCTTTCACTCGACACTCCTATCGAAAAAGAATATGATTAACTATTTAACTATAAGAGTTTGAAAGTTTTTAACATCACTGTTTTCAATTAGTACTAAGTATAGTCCACTAGTTAGTTCATCAACAGACATAGGGGTGTTACTATTGATTTTGTTTTGGATCATGGTCTGTCCTTGATCATTATATACAGTAAGATTGAATTCTTTTTGTTCGTCATGCTTAATGCTGATGAAGTCTGTTGTAGGGTTAGGGTAGACAACCAGAGATAGATCTCTTGCTACTTGATCATCGACAGATACACTTGTGATCAAAGTTTTCTCCAATGTTGTAACGCCAGTACTAGACCCTTCAAAGTCAATAAGCACGATCTTATAAATTTCTCCGTTTCTAGTTTTTACAAATTGAGCACGATCTGTACTAATAACCCAACCTGATGTAAAGCTGAATGACTTCCAGTCATGGCCTATTGTTTCTGGATTTGTTGAGTATAAGTCTGCGTAGTCATCTGCAACTACCGCATTTACATCTACACCATCAGCAACGGCTGCTTCTACACCTGGGCCTAGTAATATACCAGTAACAGGGTAGTTGATTGTCGTACCGTCACCGGCATCGATAGGAGTAAAATATCGCCCAAAGAATAAATCATAATCGGTGGTGATCTCTACTTGACTTTCTGTATCTAATGAGAAGTATACGAGCTGCCCATCACCTGCATCATCTTTAGACACAGAGTAAGTTTTTGGATTTGAGTTATCCAAGTTAGCAGTTTCAAATGTATATGTACCGGATATCAATGATACTACTCTGAACTTAAGAAATTCACCAGCTCTATTTTTGATTATGAAAATGGTGGTTCCTTCTACTTGATTACTACTCGTATTGTATGCTCCCCATCCATAGTCAAATGGTGATGCAGGATCTTTAATAGTATTTAATGCACCATTGCTCCAGTCGTCTTCGGCATTAAATAATCCACCTTCATCTACATATGCATCGGTGTTTGTTATTGTTTCACTCCAGTCTGTTGTTGTACTCTCGAATATCTGGAAAAGTCCTTGACCAGAACCTACGGATTCATTGATAAATATACCTGCATCTTGCTGTCCTACAGCCGAAAATGCAAGATCCCACTGATCATTGTCGTAGTTAGTTACGTCTCCTGATTGAATATCATAGAATGCTTGTTGAGCATAGGTTGCCCCTACAGAAACTTGGTCTATTTGAGCGGTTAAAAAAGTCATTTGCGTAAGCGCAAAACTTAATAGTAGTGTAAATATTGTCTTCATGTTAGTAAGGTTAATATGAATTATTAATGATCGCAAACTTACAATTCTTATTTAGACTAATTAAAAATAATGAAAATAATTTGTTAGATTTGTGTCATAATTGAAGGTCTAGAACCTGAAAACTATTTAAAAATTCAATCTAAAAAAGCATACCATTATGAACTCAGTTATTCGATGTACAAGCACTTTAGCGATGATTATCATCCTGTCGATAGGTGCTACATCTAGCGTAGAAGCGCAGATGAATAAAAAACAAAAAGACATTGCGGCCATCAAGTCTATGTTGGGCTGTTATGATGTCGAGTTTAAATACACAGAGACATTTGCCCCTGAGGTAGACTACGAAAAAGCCTATGATTATACCTCTGCGGCATTTGAGTGGGCCGAGCTTGTGGAGGAGACAGAAGACAAGATCGTCATCCAACATCTATTGATCATAAGTGATAGTATGATTATCAAACATTGGAGACAAGATTGGATATTTGAGGATACTACTCAATATAGATTTGACAAAGACAGCAAGTGGGTATACGAGCCACTAAGCCCACAGGCGGTAACGGGGAAGTGGACACAAAAAGTCTATCAAGTTGATGATAGCCCGAGATACTCTGGTACAGCGACATGGACGCATGTAGATGATCGCTCGACTTGGTACAATAAGGCAGATAGTCCACTGCCAAGACGAGAATACACCAAGAGAAGTGACTATAATGTAATGAAGAGAGGCAATAGGGTAGCAATACAGGATTATGGTTGGTTGCATGAGCAAGACAATGATAAAATCGTAAGAGCTGACGGTGCAGAAGACGAATTACTCGTACAAGAGAAAGGCTATAATGTCTACAAAAAAAGATCATATGTGGACTGTAAGCCAGCTCAAGACTATTGGAACGATAATCAGGAGACGTGGGTAGATGTACGAGCTACATGGGACGGTATATTTGATAAAAAGCAAGATCTTAAGCTGCACCCCAAGGTAGCAGATAAGAGCCTATATGAGCATCTTTTATTCGGTCAACGAGAATGGAAAAAAGAAGAGCTAGATGCGTTGATAAATACCTATGTAGACTTAGGTGAGCAAGAGGAACTACCGGCTGAGACCATGAAATCAGAAGAGAAGTAATAGTAACATATATCAAATTTATTTAATATGAATTCAATATTGGTTAAGTCATGTTTTATAGTGTTAATAGCTATAGTGTCCATGAGCTTTATCAGCAAGGACTGGTCGAGTAAGTTGAAAACTAAAATCAATAAAACCGTCGTGTCCACATATAACGTGGATGATTACCAGATCAATCCCGTATCCATCAATGATGTGTCGGAGCAAGTAACCAAAAGCACATTGACTGACCACTTATATCGTATCGATAGTAATGCTGCATCAGTAGGTTATATCTATGTGAGCCAAGCCCCTAGTATGAAGAATGTTTTTGACTACATCGTGTTATTTGATGTCAATCTCAAAGTCCTTAATACTAAAGTACTCATCTATCGGGAGAAGCACGGCAAGCAGATAGGAACGAAGCGATGGTTGTCTCAATTTTTCAATCTGACTACAGCTGATAGACCTACTCTCGGCGATAATATAGATGGGATATCCGGAGCAACCATATCTGCTACGAGTATGACAACTGCAGTAGGCGATCTATTGGAGTCACTTGATTACATGAAGACTCAAGGTCAACTATAATGCTATCAGAAAATTATTTAATTAATCTTGCTAGACCGCTACAGTTGCTCATATTACTGTTTGCGGTAGTGCTCAGTATCGGCTACTTCTCGGGTATCGTATTCGTCAATGAGACGACGGCAGCGACCACGCAAGGTGTGGTCGAGAATTATAATGGCAATGAAGATAATGAGGAGGCTGATGAGATGAAATTTAAGAAAAGCTCTCACGAAATGCTGAATATCATACATACGCATATACTGAGTATGTCTGTCATTTTCTTTACTCTAGCGCTATTGGTGTATGGTACGAGATGCCCCGCAAAAGTAAAAAATACTCTGATGATAGAGCCACTCATATCTGTACTTGTGACCTTCGGAGGTATCTATTTGATATGGATTGGTTATGATTGGATGAGCTATGTAGTGATGATCAGTGGAGCATTGATGTCGCTATCATTCGGGCTGAGTGTATTGTTGATAAGCTATACGATTATTGGTTCTTGGCAGAGATAAATAAAATTGTAAAAGTGAAAGCCTCATGAGTCAATTGACTTATGAGGCTTTCTTTATTATGTACATATAATTCATTGCTTCTACATTGACCGCATCGCAAATCCTACAAAGAAAGTCCTCGGTTGGCTAGGACCATACACGTAGTTGCTATCTCGATTTTTACCGATATCAAAGTCATTTTGA
>CALDEO010000149.1 GCA_937942465.1 uncultured Saprospiraceae bacterium | reverse complement strand
GTACTACTCGCTTTCAACGGGTCTTGTCTGATCCGATAATCATCTCTATAAAACGTAATATCCAACTTACCTCTCAATGGGACTCCATGAGGTTGCTTGGACTCAATGATATCATATAATCGATCTGCTAAAAATACCCCTCGCTCTTGTATACCTATAATGCATACACCAGCAAAGTCATCATACATCTCGATCAACTGATGCGCAAGACGCTGCAACGTAATGTTGAACTGACCATCAGATAATATGACTCTCGAATCGCTCATGTTATAAATATAGTATTGTCTTATTTAATCACCTTCCTTTTTTTTAACTAAAAAAAGAAGGTGATTATGTTATTGTATTATTTTTTTGGTTTCCAAGCACCTTTGAGGCTTACCGTCATATTGAATACCGGCTTATCGCTCGTATGCGAATCATCACTTACGAAATACCCTTTTCTCATAAATTGGAATTTGGTATTTGGTTTAGCATCGGCAAGACTAGGCTCTAGTTTTACAATTTTATTGACGGAGATACTATCTTTGTTATAAAACTCTAGGAAGTCAACATCTTCATGACCTGTAGGATCAGGATCTGTAAATAATCGATCGTACATATTTACTTCTCCGTCTATTGCATGTGCAACAGATACCCAATGCAGTGTACCTTTGGCTTTTACACCAGAGGTGTCTTCCCCACTCTTACTATCTTCGTAGTATGTACATTGGATCTCTTTGATACTACCGTCATCATTCTTGATAACTGACTCGCAGTGTATGATGTATGCATTCTTAAGACGTACATTTCTGCCTTGACTCAATCTAAAGAATTTCTTAGGAGCATCCTCCATAAAGTCCTCTCTCTCGATATATAACTCTCTGCTAAATGGGATCTCTCTTGACTCACTAGCTTCATCTTCTGGATTGTTGACAGCCGTGAGCATCTCAACTTTATCTTCAGGATAGTTAGTTATTACAAGCTTGATCGGATCTAATACAGCCATCACACGATCTGTGACTTTGTTAAGTTCTTCTCTTACACATGCCTCTAGTAGTTCTACTTCGATCATGTTATCACGCTTAGCCATTCCTACTTTCTCGCAGAAGTTTCTCAGTGCCGATGCTGGATATCCACGTCTACGCATACCTGATATAGTAGGCATTCTAGGATCGTCCCATCCAGTAACTAGATCTTCATCTACTAGCTTCATCAGTTTACGCTTAGAAGTGATCATATAACTGATATTTCTTCTAGCAAATTCAATCTGTCGAGATGGGAATATTTCGAGCTTATCGATCAACCAGTCATATAATGGTCTATGATGTATAAACTCCAATGAACACAAACTATGGGTAATACCTTCGATAGAATCTGACTGCCCATGAGCAAAGTCATACATCGGGTATATACACCAGTCGTTGCCAGTCCTATGGTGATGCTCTTTTTTAATTCTATAAATAACAGGATCACGCATGTGCATATTAGGCGAGGTCATGTCTACTTTAGCTCTCAATACTTTAGCTCCGTCAGGGTATTCACCGGCTTTCATTGCTCTGAATAATTTCAGGTTTTCCTCGATAGATCTATTCTTAAATGGACTATCTGTACCAGGTGCCTTTGGAGTACCTTTCTGCTCAGCGATTTGCTCTACAGTAGAGTCATCTACAAATGCAAGACCTTTATTGATCAGATCTTCGGCAAATGCGTATAACTGTGGGAAGTAATCTGAAGTGTAATATTCATTATCCTTCCAGTCAAAGCCCAACCATTCGATATCTCGCTTGATAGCATTGACATATTCTACTTCTTCAACGGATGGATTGGTATCATCAAATCTAAGATTCGTCGTACCACCATACTGCTTAGCTATGGTAAAGTTAAGGCATATAGCTGTCGCATGACCTATATGTAGATATCCATTTGGCTCAGGAGGGAACCGCGTATGTATACGGCCCTCGTGTTTGCCATTGGCAATATCTTCTTCTATAATTTGTTCGATAAAGTTCTTTGATTCTGATCTATCGTTTGACATCAACTTCTTTTTTATAAATGTTCTTTTACATTCTTTCAGGCATCTCGATACCGAGCAATTTCATTCCTGACTTTAATACCATTGCTACACTCTCGCATAGTCTTATTCTGAGTAACATTGCCTCTGGGGACTCTGCAGTAAGGATACGTACATCGTGATAAAACTTATGATAGTCTTTGGCTAGATTGTACAAGTAACTTGCCATACCTGACGGATCATAGTTTTCTGCTGACAACAATACCTCTTGTGGGTACGCTACCAATGTCTGTATCAGACCGCTTTCTTGTTCGTGGAGTACATCGACTTCCTTATCTGCAGTGACATTATCCTTCATGGTCTCCCATCTACGTAGTATACTCTGTATTCTTACGTACGCATTCTGTATATATGGCCCTGTCTGACCTTGCATATCTACACTCTCTTCTGGATTGAAGATCATACGTTTTTTAGGATTTACCTTGAGTATGAAAAACTTCAAAGCTGACAATCCTATCTTTCTATATATTTCTGCTCTTTCTTCTTCTGTAGTTTCTTCTAGTTCACCACGTTCGCTGGCTTGTTTTTTGACTTCACCTATTACTTCAGCGATGAGGTCATCTGCATCTACGACGGTACCTTCTCTAGATTTCATTCTGCCTGTAGGCAAATCTACCATCCCGTATGAAAGGTGGTGCAATCCATCAGCAAATGGTGCTTTTAACTTTTTCATGATCTCAAATAAGACCTTGAAATGATAATCTTGTTCGTCGGCTACGACATACAACATCTTCTCAGTCTTATGATCATCATATCGTATCTGTGCTGTACCGATATCTTGTGTCATATATACCGATGTACCATTGCTACGCAAGACTAGTTTGTGATCTAGGCCTACATCTTCGAGGTCGATCCATACACTACCATCTTCTTTACTATAGAATGTACCATCCTTGAGACCTTGCTCGATGTTATCTTTACCTAATAAGTATGTATCAGATTCATAGTATAGATCATCAAATGATACTCCAAGGTCACTGTATGTTTCATCAAAACCCTTATAAACCCAAGAGTTCATCTTACTCCATAGTGCTTTTACATCGGTGTCGTTTTCTTCCCACTTGATCAATAAGTCCGTTGCTTTGGCGCCTAATGCACTAAAGTTATTGAAGTATTGATTCTTATATGCTTTGTAAAAACCATCAGCTGTTTGTTCTGGCTTTTTGTGCTCCGCATACGTGGCATTAGCTTCGTCAGTTGCTTGCCAAGCCAGGTATTCTTCTTTAAATTTCGTTTCGAAAAGCACGTAATACTCTCCGATGAAATGATCTCCTTTTGTAGAAGTAGACTCTGGTGTTTTACCTTCTCCAAATTCTCCCCAGGCGACCATACTCTTACATATAGCGATCCCACGATCATTGATAATCTGAGTCTTGAGTACATCATAACCCGCAGCCTCTAATAGCATCGAACTAGACCAACCCAATAGGATGTTACGGATATGACCTAAATGCAGGGGCTTATTGGTATTAGGCGATGAAAACTCAACTAAGACTTTTTTATCCCTTTTAGGGAATGTACCATAATTGTTTTCACCTTCGATACCTGCAAGCTGTCCTAGCCAAAAAGCATCTGTTAATGAAACATTGAGGAAACCTTTGACTACAGTATATGCTTTTATAGACTCATTGCTAGCTGTGATGTCAGTGCCGATCTCATGAGCAATATCCTCGGGCTTCTTTTTGAGCTCCCTTACAAGTGGGAAAACGATATAGGTGATATCACCATCAAATTCTGCTCTTGTAGGTGTCAAGTTAATATCAGTAGTAGCCACTTCAAGTTGATATAACTTGAGTATACTTTCACTGATAGCCGATTGTATATTTTTAGTAAAACTCATAAGACTGCAAAACTAATTATAATTGTGCAACCATACTATTAACTCGCTTCAAAAAACGAGAAGATCGTTTCTCCGTATTTACGTTTTTCAGTAAAACCTGAGACATCTTTAAAATCATTGCTTGCATCATGTTCAATGATCAATATCCCATCGGGGTTTAGTAAACCCTTTTCAAATATTAATTCTGGTATTGTAGATAGCTTATCCAAGCCGTATGGTGGATCAGCAAATATGAGATCATACTTGTGATCAACAGAAGATTTTAAGTATTTGAATACATCAGATCTGATAATCTTGATGGATGATTCAATTTTAAACTCAACAACCATCTTTTTGATATAACCGATAGCTGGGTTGTACTTGTCTATATATGTAATGTCGGTGCTTCCTCGACTTGCAAACTCGAAACTCAAATTGCCTGTACCTCCGAATAAGTCCAATACTTTAGTCTCTTCGAAGTCTATCCTATTTTGGAGAATATTAAAAAGTCCCTCTTTAGCTATATCTGTTGTAGGTCTTGTGGGCCACTTGGTTATTGGTGGATTAAATCTACGACCTCCTAAGTCACCTGATATTATACGCATGTCATCAGTGAGTAGTGATCCATAAAGTAATGCTTAGGCTTGTCAACTCCTCCTTCAAGATTAAAGTCTAAATCTACAAACTCAACATTGTGAATGTACTTAAATAACAAATCGTAGAGAGTTGATCTCTGAGCAATATTACCTGACAACATTAGATGATGCTTAGATCTATCCAATTTGAGTTGATCAAAAATAAGACAACAGTAATAAAGGATATCCTCCGCAGCAGTAAATGCAAATTGATTGTAGAAAAGCAATGATTCGTTGTCAGCAACTGTGATGCTACAGTGATTATCTGCTACGTTGAGAAATACTGCAGGCTGTTTGACTGGGTATTGCAAGCAAGCCCATACTAGCGCTGATGATCTGTGTATTATTTTATCTGATTGATTTTCAATCTGATATTTCTGAAGTAGTTTTTGTTGGAACCCATAAACTGTTACGATACCATAGCTTCCAATTTCATTGGAGCTGAATGTCCAGTCTACATTAGATTGCAATCTAGATACATTACTTAGGTACAACTCATTGTGATCTTTCTGATATTCTGAGTTTGGTACATGAGAGTAAGGTAGTCCATTAGATGATATGGCCACTCTAGCGCCTGCGTATTTGCTAGTAGCCAATAGGAACTCACTATGGCCACCGCATTGCAGCAATGTCTTGTTATCACCCCATAGGCAATAAAAAAAACTGTCCGCATCATAAGTTGCGGACAGCGTTAAATTTTTATATCTAGATGTAAAATCTGAATTCATATTGAATTTTGTAGATTATCTACCCCATGATCCACCAAGACTAGGTTTGTTCATATCTCCGAACTTAACCGCCTTTGCAGGTCTATAGGTATTATCATACTTTGAAAATCTCGGAGAAGCATAATCTCCCATAAAATCTTGCCATCTTGTACCTACTTCTACTACAGAAACAAGTGTCTTTTGGTAAGTCAATGTATCCGCTTGGATATTGAACTCTGTACCACCACCAAAAGGAACAAACTTAAGTGAATCAAGGTTAATACCCATCTGCCTGATCGAATCTATTGCAGGAGTATAAGTATATACTTTGATAAATTTTTCTGCATTCGTTGGATCTGTTGGATCTTCAGAGATTTTAACAAACTCGATACTGTCAGTTTTAAGTACTTGAGCCAATGTATCAAAATCATTGGCAAAGTTACCTACGATATCTCTGTAGATTTCTTGAGCAGAACGAATCTGTTCTAGCTTATCAGTAACTTTTGACAATCGAAATTGCTTTTCATTTCTGAATTTAATAGGCTCTTGAATATTCGCGTAAAGCAAGTAAGCAAGGAAAACGATAAATGCTAAAAGAACTAAGTTGATAAGTATTTTCATTTTACTTTTTGATTTTTATAATTTGCACTATTATTATAGATGCACGGCAGTTTCTTTCTGGCGTGCTACAAGTATAGTATTTTTTACATTAATCACAATAATATATTCGATACAATTTAATGCAAGTTAACAATAAGTCTATAATTAACATCCTCGCTATCGAATCGTCTTGCGATGATACGTCTGCTGCAGTGGTCTCAAATGGTGTCATATTAAGCAATATAATTGCCAATCAAATAGTCCATCAAAACTATGGCGGAGTAGTACCTGAGCTTGCATCTCGAGAGCATCAAGCCAAGATTGTACCTGTAGTTGCAGAGGCATTGCGTCAAGCGAATATTTCTAAAAAAGATCTAAATGCGATCGCTTTTACAAGAGGACCTGGATTGTTGGGTAGTTTATTGGTTGGAGTGACTTTTGCTAAATCCCTAGCATTATCTCTGGATATACCGATGATAGAAGTAAATCACATGCATGCCCATGTACTGGCTCACTATATCGAGGAGCCTCGACCTCAATCAGATTTTCTATGTCTGACTGTATCTGGAGGACATACACAGATCGTACATGTACACTCTCCCCTACAATTAGAGATTATCGGTACGACGATTGATGATGCTGCTGGTGAGGCTTTTGACAAGGCGGGTAAAATGTTAGGATTGAACTATCCTGCAGGTCCTGTTATTGATAAACTAGCTAAACTCGGCGAACCTAAATTTACATTTACTCATCCTAGAGTAGATGGTTTAAATTTTAGTTTTAGTGGTCTTAAGACATCTATCTTATACTTCCTGCAAAAGCAAATGAAGACAGATCCTAACTTTATTAAAGACAATATGAATGATCTATGTAGGTCTATACAAGATACCATTGTAGCCATATTGATCAATAGACTCAGAGAAGCATGTCAGCAAACAGGCATCAATAGTATCGCTATAGCCGGTGGTGTATCTGCTAACTCTGCCCTGCGTCTCGCAATAGAAGAACTAGCCTCCGAGTTGGATGGGCAGCACTTTATACCTGCATTTCAATATTGCACAGATAATGCGGGTATGATCGCTATTGCGAGCACATTCTTATACGATGAGCAACAATTTGCCGATCAGGATATTAAGCCAGATCCTAGACTCGCTTTCTAGCTAGCTAGTATTTTGGCTTTCATTATTTGGAATTCTTCTTCTGTGAGCAATCCTTTTTCTTTCATAGCAGCGATTGACTCTAGCTGCTCCAATGGAGATTTGACTGTATTCTCCTCTTCTTCCTCTTTTACTGCTTCTACGATATCATCTACAACATCTCCGCTTTTCTTTTTCTGATGAAACTCCTCAGCCATCTCTTTTCCTTTCTCAAACTTATCATTATAATAATCCTTAAGTCTAGAAATATCAAAGTCTAAGAATGTACCACCTGTCTCGAAGTGCTTTTTGAATACCTCACCCAAAGCATAAGTAGATGCTCCAGAAAGTATTGCCAGTGTCAATCCACCAAATACAGTACCTATACCTGGTATCAATTTAACAGCATTGGCACCTAATCTAGCTAAGGAAGACCCTGTAAGCGCTGTGATTAATGCTTTACCTTGAGTTTCCTCAAATTCTCTTTCGTATACAGTACTCAGTTGTCTGATCATATCTAACTGTATCGCACTTACTGCAAAAAAATCAACAATAGGTAATGGAATAAATCCAGCCCCCATCGACCATATCATATGATTCTTAATGATTGAGTTTGCTTTTTTTGTCAAATCTGTTATTACTGTCGCAGCCATATTAGTTTCATGTTATAACCTTATAAAGTTTAAATTATAAAAAGAGTTTCCTCTGCACCACCTTTATCGATTAACCAGTTCCTTTTTACCACTAACTACTTGATTACTTGCCATTTCTGATATATCTACGAGTGGGCTCGAATAATCAATTCTAGGTGACAACTAATTGTTAAGACAATGATAAAATTGCAACTTTCTTAATCTAATTGATAAATAAGTCATTACACTTAATGAATTATATATATCTATATGTAAATTTGTTTTATCTTGATATTAGCCACTCATAATATAATTGATTGAGTGATTACTTTAAAAGAGTTATTTTTTATTTAATACATATTCTGTTTATACATATGAAGAATTTAAGTTTATACGGGTTTTTATTGATTTTTGCCGTTTTGGTAAGCTCATGTACGCAGTCAGGTATGACTATCAAAGGTACAATTGATGGCGCATCTAACACTCAAGTGTTTTTTGATAAAACTGGATTTGACAATGCAAATCAACCTTTAAATAAAACAGATGTTTCTTCTTCTGGTTCTTTCAGCATGAATATGCCTGAAGGTGTAGAAGCTGGCATATACCGAGTAAGAGTAGGTGCTAAAAGTATCATGCTTGTACTTGCAGGTGACGAAAAGGAAATAAAAATCAATGGTGACCTTAACGGAATATCCAACTTTGATTATTCTATTGAAGGATCAGCTAAATCTTCTTCTTACCAAGATTATATATCTAAGTATAAAAAGAAGGAAATCAATAATGCGCAATTAAATAAAATTGTAACTGAAGAAGCTGATCCAATGGTGGCTCAGTTGATAGCACTAAGTGTATACAATAGACCTGACTTTGCAACTACGCATAGATCAGTACTTAATAAACTACAGGCTACCTACCCTAACAATGCATCGAATGATAAATATGCTCAACTTGTAACAAGTCTTGAGAAGTCATATATGCAACAGCAGTCTCTTGCCAAAATAAAAGTAGGTGAAGTGGCTCCAGAAATTTCACTTCCTGGACCTGACGGAAAAGTAAGAAAGCTGTCTGACCTAAGAGGTCAAGTAGTATTGATCGACTTCTGGGCTAGCTGGTGTGGACCTTGTCGTAAGGCCAATCCTAAAGTTGTAGATACGTACCAAAAATACAACAGCAAAGGATTTAATGTATATAGTGTATCTCTAGATGGAGTTGATACGAAGACTAAAAATAGACTTGGTAGCGAAGCACAAATACAGATGCAAACAGATCGTAGTAAAGAACGATGGTTAGCTGCAATCGAGAAAGATCAACTTATGTGGGATAGTCATGTAAGTGACCTAAAGAAATGGGAATCAGAAGCTGCAGCAATGTATGGTGTACGATCAATACCTCAGACATTCTTAATCGATAGAGATGGTAAAATCGCTGCTGTCAATCCTAGATATGATCTAGAAAGTCAAGTAACTAAGTTGCTCTAAGCAATACAAATAACGATATACAAAAGCACTGCAATTACTGATTGTAGTGCTTTTTTTATGTATCAATTA
>CALDEO010000148.1 GCA_937942465.1 uncultured Saprospiraceae bacterium | reverse complement strand
TAAGGTAGTTGCTATTAGGTAGATACTGGATACTCGATAACCCAGTAGAAAACATCAATGTGCTATCTATCGGATGTGTGATCGTTTTTGTAAAGTCAGTTGTCCATGCTCCCGTATCATCAGCCAAGAATGCCCAATCATACATATCAAATCCTGATCGCCATACATTGGCTGTCGAAAAATCTGATCCCACCCTATTGTTGAACACCGCTAGGCTGCCAAAATTAGGATCAAAACCAGCAATGAAGTCATTAATAAAATGAGCATCGTGTGGGTAAAACAAGGTCTGTGGGATATCAAAGTTCTTATAAGCAGCTGGGTTACCTGCTCTATACATGAGATCACCTCCACGTCCACTCAAGCCGCCACTATTAGATGCAGCTTGTGCAGTCGTCGTCGTATGATCAATAATCCATACCTCATTAAAGGTCGGTACACATAATATGATTTGGTCATTTATTGGATCATAATCTATGGCATTACTATGCATCCAGTCAGCAGCACCAGTACCCGTAAGATCATAATTGATATCTACTCTTTCATTAAATTCTGTAACATCCTTAAAGTTGGGTAACGTTGCATCGAAGTCTTGTACTAGATGATCCCATACATGCCACTCCCATACTATTTGGTCCGTTTCTGGATCTATTTCAAAAATATAATCTGGCCACATCTCTCCTGTAGCTAATACGCTAGTATCTCTACCTGCTGCGATCACTTCTTCTAAGTTTTTCTTTTCCCATGCAATAGCAAGTATATGTATTCCTCCGTCTTGTTGTGGTATCACTGAGATATCATGGTGCAATCGTCGCAACGAGTCATTCATTGTGAAGCTCCACTCTAGCTGATTGTCCCAATCTCTAATTTCGATAGTAGCACCGCCACCGCCAGCCCAGATTGCATCACCTACAATTGATACAGGTCTCAGCGTCTTTACAAGTCTACCGTCTTCCAATAAGTACGCAGTATTACCTGGTCTAGTATCCGCATCACCTTCCCATGAGTGTACTAGTTCACCACAGTTATCTAGCATATAAACATTTGGTTGATTATGTGGATATATCAGATTGTACCCATCATAGCTTTTATATGGTTGATAAGACAACAATCCTACGGTATTCTGAGCTTGAACATTCAAACACAAAACATTCAAAACGAAAAGAATAGATAATTGTAATCCTATTGAAAACTTGCGGGTTGCCATATTTATCGATTTTATTTTAACAAGACATGTATAATATCTCGACCATTGTAAAGTTAGTTCAAAAACAATCGACACTTTAATATTTATCACAATATCCAATCCATAAGTCCTAAATTAAGCTAGCCAATTAGTATTATTGATTATTTCTTCATCCACTTTCGTGAATCTTTACTTGTTAAAAGCTTATTCCTGCGGTTTGTATTGGTTCTTCTATTTAAATGTGACTGAATAGTCAAGTCTGATTCTATTGTATTTAGAGTCAATTAGCATATCTTGTATTAGTTTATATTAAGCTAATTTGAAATTAAAATCATTTATTTCCATCAAAATGAAACTGTTTTGGTGTTTTAAACCGTATTAGTATATACATGCGCATAGCTAAAATCATAGAAAGTGGAATACTCGAACTGCACGTCTTGGGCGAGCTCTCCCCTATGGAATCAGAGGCACTAAAGGCTGACATCTTAAAATATCCGGAACTCCAAGATGAAATAAATGATATCGAATTCGCTTTAGAGCAATATGCACTGTTACATGCTACAGAAGCGGATCCTACTGTAGCCCCCTTATTACTGACAACGCTTAATTATGAACAGCGTCTAGCCAACGGAGAAATTCCAGAGGTAGCTCCTACGCTAAGTGCTAACTCACAAATCATTGACTTTCAACAATGGATCGATCGTCCTTACATGCAAGAGCCCGACCAATACGACTCTATGGCTGGTAAGATCATAACGGCTAATGAAGAAAAGACAACAATGATCGTATGGCTCAAAGAAGGTGCTCCTCCAGAAATACATACCCATGAGATTGAGAAGTTCCTCATCGTTGAAGGTACTTGTGACATCACTATTGGAGATAATACGCATTCGCTAAAAGCTGGAGATTATCTAGATATACCATTGCATATCAGTCATCATGTACAAGTTACATCACCACAGCGGTGTAAAATCATACTGGAGCGATACGCTGCTTAATATCTTCTGACCTCTTTCACTACTTCCTTAGTCAATTGTTATACCTTCAACATTATTTACAATGACTCGGCTACACCCAGTATGAAGAATAAGTTTGCCTATATTCTGCTCATTATATCGATGTTCTTCTGGGCTACCAATTTCTACGTTGTCAAGATAGCCATGCAATCTTACTCCCCTGAGGCCGTTGCATTTTGGAGATACCTCGTCGGAGCGATTACCTTAGTGCTTATCGGGTAATTCAATTTGGCCAGAAATTTTCCTTATTCCGATTTACATCGAAAGCATATTGGTATATGTTTTTGACATCTTTATTTGGGGTATTCCTTACGATATACTTCTTCAATAAGGGATTAACTACAACGAGTGCCGTCAACGGA
>CALDEO010000147.1 GCA_937942465.1 uncultured Saprospiraceae bacterium | reverse complement strand
AATTTATTATTCCCACTTTTCTTTGCAAATTTTGCTACTCTACGGTGTGATACATTTGTTGCTAATTCTTGAAAACTAGTGTATACAAAGTTTTTGTAAGGATCGGCACCTGTCTGAATATCAAAACCATCAGCAATCAGGTACTGTGTAGAAACTTCCATTTCTCTCATGTTGACTCTACCTGATAAGTATAAATATTTGTTTAGAAGGTCACCATGACGATTTTCCTCTGCAGTCCATGCTCGTACCCACGCAGACCATCCTTCATGCTTTTCTTGATCTACACCTTGGATACTCATGAGCCATGACTCGTAAGTAGGCAATGCCTCCTCCGTGATCGTATCTCCGATCAATACCGTGAATAGATCGTAGTTCATCTGCTGAGCAAGTGATTGGAGTTCTTCAACCTCATCCATAAATGAAGCACTTGTTGGATCTGGTAAAAAATCCGAAGGTTGCCAGTTCGTCTCAATAGAGATTAGATAAGTACTCATTAGCTCATCCATTGATTTTTCAATGGTAGACATTACTTCTGAACGGACGTGGAGTGAATTCATTTTTGGCAGTTTATCTTGATGCAACAGATCTTATCTAGTCAACTATTGGCTTGTTAAAACTCAATGTATATTGACTTGATATGAGTAGTTAGAGTCTATTGTCGAGTTTGAGTATTTCATAGTGATTATTACAATCAATATGGATTAAGTCATTTGTAATCAACAACTAAGCTCTTTTACGATCACAAAGTTAAGCATAATACAGCACTTTTTGATATTTCTCATCAGGATGTTTGATGCATTAAAAGCTTGGAATCTTAAAACGACAAACCAATATGATCAATAGAAATATTCTAACTAGTTTTTTTTAAACTTCAATTCTTAATTATAACTGACCTTCGCAACCATTGATTTAATAAGTATTTGTCTTTATTTACTTAATATCTGCTGGTCTAAATGGATCTCTAAGTTTGAAAGAAAATTTCATTTCTTCTTCTCCTCTCTTTACTTTAAGTTTGATTTTTTTGCCATGTTTTCCCGAGAGTTTTTTTGTTATGCTCGAAAGACTATAAAACCTTAATGGTAACCAACTGATAGATTGAATATAGTCGCCTGATCGCAATCCTGCTTCGTATGCAGGACTATCAGACAATACATCCTTTATAAAGTATTGATTAAGATTATTGCCTACAGCATATAGGATTAGGCCACTTTTATCATATGAAAAATTAGTGTTGTAGTTCTTCTTAGCCCGTAGATAAACATTTTGTTGAATGTAGTCGATGTATATATCAAATCTTGAGAGCAATATATTACCCAAGATACCATTACGTGTGATGAAAGTCTGATCGACTAATTCCTCATTGAGATCTTGATAGTGAGTCAGCAACCCTTTAAACTTAAACGGGCCCATCTCTAGTTCTTTGGTTTTACCCATAAACCCTAGTAGATCACCGCCAAGTCCTTTTCCTAGGCTACCAGGTATCAACTGCTCTGGTAGTTTTACAGTTCCGTCAGTATTAGCATGATATAGAAGACCTAATGCTGCACCTGTATCTATGAGTAGTTTGGCACTCGTTTGGTTGCCTTTGTCATCGGTAATATTACAAGTGATGTAAGGTTTGTAATTATGTATTTCTATAGGTATTTTAGAATACTTTGAGGTGTCAGGCTCTTTAAAATATTCAGGGTTGTAGATGGTGATTTTCTTTTTGGCATAGTTAATACGTACGATCAAACCCCTGAAAAAACTTGCTCCCAATATTCCATCTATTCGCTGGCCAGTGATTTCTTCTAAATGTAAAAGATCATCATCAAGCACAAGTATATCTCGATTTACGGCTAGGGTATTAGCCACTTTTAAGTTTACATTTCTGGCAACATGAGCATAGAGATTTTTGGATAAGTCCGCTCCTATTATTCTTACACTTCGTTCATATTTTATATTTAGAATATCCGCTAACTCTTTTTTAAATAGGATGGTATGTTCTGCTCCGGTATCAAATAAAAATCGAATAGGTAAGAAGCTTTGTAGTTTTAATTCTACGATAAGGAAATCCTGTTTTGATTCAAATGGGATGTCCATTTGCTTTCGATCACCGAGTATATCCAATCCCAATTGTTGAGCATATATCTTATTTGCTGTTGACAACAGGAGGCATGTGAGGATAATTTGTGTTATGAGCTTTTGCATCATTTATTATGGTGATCCTCCCAAATATAGTATTTTACTAGCTGAATATCAGCATATGAACCAACTCAAGAAAGAACTCACCGTGTCAGGATTGACCATGATAGCCATAGGTGCTTGTATTGGTTCTGGTATTTTTACAACCCCTAGTCAGATCATTGCAGGTCTAAATAATTATACGCTGGTACTCATACTTTGGACTGTAGGAGGGGTGATTACCTTATTGGGTTCTCTAGTTTTTGCTGAGTTATCTGCTAGGTACCCGACTTCAGGTGGTGTCTATGTTTTCTTAAAAGAAGCTTACGGCGAGATCTTTGGTTTTCTATATGGTTGGGTCATGCTTTTTGTTATTAATACGGGAGCTCTTGCAGCGCTTACGGTAGCATTGATAGATTATTTATCCTTCTTTATTGAGATAGGAGAACAAAGTAAAAAAGTATTGGCTATTGCAATAATCATTGGTTTAACATTAATCAATATTATCGGTGTCAATATCAGTCAACACTTCGCTAAGCTTTTCACAGGGGTGAAACTGCTGGCGATTGCATTTATCATTATTGTTGCGATCGGTTGGGCACCGGAGGTAGATTATGAGAGATTCACGATGATGCCTGATATGGATACGAGTGAGATAGTCTCAGCTTTACTGATTGGATTGGTCGGTGTATTTTGGTCCTATGGTGGTTGGCATCATACCACCTACCTGGCTGGCGAGACGGTCAACCCTAAGAGGAATATACCAAGAGCAATGATACTGGGTACAGCAGTAGTTACAGTGGTCTATCTATTATGCAATCTAGCATACATGACGGCATTGCCTTATCAATCCCTCATAAGTACGGACCGTGTGGCAGGAGATGCACTAGCTCAAGTTTTTTCTTTTGGAGGCAAGCTAGTAACCGTTTTCATAGCAATATCTATATTTGGAACGATCGGTATATACACGATGTCAGCTCCAAGGATTTATTATAAAATGGCTGAGGATGGTCTCTTCTTTAAGAAATTGGCAGAGATACATCCAAAGACTAAGACACCGTATATAGCAATGATTGTACAAGCTATTT
>CALDEO010000146.1 GCA_937942465.1 uncultured Saprospiraceae bacterium | reverse complement strand
AGAGTAGATTTTATTTTTTCGTTAGACCAGTTGAGTCCGCCGTCTGTAGATCGATACACTCTATTGAGTATAGATCCTGCAACGATGATATCGGTGTTTTTGGGACTTATTGCAATCGATGGCTCACAAGCTCCGAGTCCAAACAGGGATGAGTCTATTAATACATTTTTAGGTATTTTTATAGCTACTGGTATAGATACTACTGCCTTTTGGGGAGTCTTACAGTTGCAGAGTAATAGCGCAATCCCAAATCCAATAATCAAGTTGATCTTCATAATCTTCAAGTATTTACTGGAAAGATAGTATAGTTTTTTGGCTACAGCCAATCTGTCTATATGGATATTGATTGTGTAGCACGAGTTTTCCTTAACTCTAATGTATTATTCTAGTTCTGCTCTGTTGAGGATGACCAATGCTGCGATCACTCCTGGTACCCAACCACAAATGGTCAGTATCAGTACGATGATGATAGATCCGCATCCTTTATCTATTACAGCTAGCGGTGGGAATATTATTGATAAGATGACTCTAAAGAGGCTCATAGGTTTGTGTATTTATAATGTACAAGCGTTAAGCGGGTATTATTAGTTTCGGTCTATCGACTAGCGAACTAAAATATTCGATGAGTATCTTATAGTAGGGTAGAAAATGAGGAATAGTGGGTATGTAGACAAAGTAATTTAATGTCTCATTACTTGATGATATCAAGTCTAGATTTTAACTCAGCTTTGTGGGCTCGACTTACAGGTATTATTTTATTGCCTATTGTTATTTCGTTAGCCTTTAGATCTTCTACCTTACTTAAGTTGACGATATAGGATCTATGTACTTTGATGAATGTAGACTGAGTCAACTCATTGTCAAGACTCTTGAGGGTCTTATAGATGACATGTGTTTTGTTATTCAATATGACTTTAAGGTAGTCGCCAGTTTTTTCAAAATAGAGAATATCATCTATAGCTATTTTCTGAATTTTGCCATCTATTTTGAGGAAGATATCAGATACGGTGGCGCTATTATCTGTTTTTTTCTGAGTTTCTACAAGCGTTACTAGCTTCTTGATTGCTTTATCAAATCGAGCAAGTATTATGGGTTTTTTTAAAAAGTCAACAACATTGTGTTCGAATGCTTCATAAGCATACTTTTCTTGACTTGTAGTCATTATTACATGAGGTAGTTTAGGTACTCGTTGTAGTAGTTCTATACCTGAAAGCTCAGGCATTTCAACATCTAGAAACATTAGATCAACGGGATTGCTTTTAAGGTATTCGATTGCCAATAGGGGATTTTCAAAGCTTTCGACTAGGTCAATAGCTTCTACAGTGCTGCAAAGTCTACGCAGAGATTTAGATGACATGAGGTCATCTTCAACAATTATGGCTTTCAGTTTCATCTATCGGGGTGTAAAACTCTTTTTCAAGGTAGACAATTCATTTTGGATTAATACTTTCTTTGATTTAAAAGTATTATTAAATCTTTCATAGTGTTCTATAATTTCAGGTTCAATGGATTCCTTGGATGACTTTTCTAATGCCCCTAATATGGTCTGTATATCAGTGAGTCCGACCATGGCCATGCCTGGTTTTATCTTATGGGCGATTTTACCTACTTGTTCATAGTCTTTACTGTCAAATGCGCTTTTCAATGCTAGCGTATCTTCATCTACTTGACTGAGGAAAATCTCAAACATATCTATTTGATATTCCGCATCACCTCCATATAGAGAGTCAAGGTATTCTCTATCTAGCTCTTCATCTTTTGTTTCTACAGTGGTGCTTACTACATTGTTATCATCATTAGTGAGTACTCCTGATAGGTGCTCATTGATGACTTTAGATAGTTGCCCTGGACTGAATGGTTTAGCTACGAAGTCAGACATACCAGCAGATAGAGCTAGTGTCTTTTTTGTTAGAAGTGTACTAGCTGTCAATGCGATTATAGGTGTTTTAGCGTATTGAGGTAGGTGTTTACGGATGTGCTTAGACGCCGTGATTCCGTCCATTACGGGCATTTGTAGATCCATTAAGATGATATCATAGTCATTCACTTCGCATAGGTCAATGGATTCTTGACCATTATATGCAAGGTCATACTTTAGGTTCCACTTGTTCATGAGTCGGCATATGTAGTTGATATTCATCTTATTATCTTCTACGATCAATACTTTGATTTTAGCACTTAGCTCATCCATAGAAATTTGAGTCGGAGCTATGCTTTCCTTTTGATAATTATGCTCTTTATATAGTGATAGATTAAAGTAGAAAGTACTACCTTTTCCTTTTTTACTTTCTGCTTGTATCTCAGACCCCATCACGTTGATGAGTTTCTTTGAGATTGCTAGACCTAGGCCGGTACCGCCATAGTTTTCTTTTATAGTGACATCTTCTTGTACAAAGTCATGAAATATGGACTCGAGCATTTCTTTATCAATGCCGATACCCGTATCAGTCACTGCAAATTGTATTAGTTGATATTTAGGGTCGTCATGTTCGACACTGATATTGATAGAGACTTCTCCACTTTTCGTGAATTTGCAAGCGTTATTGATAAGATTTATAAGTACTTGGTTGATGAGGAGTTCGTCACCAATTAAATATGGGAATATATCATCAGCAACATTCAAGTTGATATCAATATCCTTTTCTTTAAACTTGGTAGCAAATGTGTTATGTAATTCATCGAGTAATCTAGCTATTGCAAATGGTTTATCTTGTATTTCTACGATCCCAGCTTCGATTTTGGAGAAATCCAATATATCAGAGATTAGGGATAGAAGTAAGCCGGATGACGACGACAGTATTTTGTGTAGTTCTTGCTGTTCATTGTTTAGGTCTGTATCACCTAAGAGGTGAGTCATACCTATGATGGCGTTGAGAGGTGTACGCATCTCATGACTCATATTTGCTAAAAATTGTTTTTGTGCTTCTTGTGCTCTTTCTGCTATATTTTTTGATGTTTTGAGTTCTTCTTCCAGTTGTTTTCGATCAGATATATCATAGTGTATCCCTATAGATCCGACCACCTTATTATCTGAATTGTAGAATGGTGCACCACTTAACAATACAAATGCTTTTTCTCCATTCTTTTTAGTCATTTCAAGTTCGAATACACTTGATTCTCCCTTTTTCCTAAGTTTTTGGTGAGCATAAAATTTGGCTAAGTTTTCTTCATCTAGGAATTGTAGTTCAGCTTTTTTTCCTAATAATTCGGATTCAGAATAACCAAACATTTTACAGAAAATAGGGTAGGCTTTGATTACTCTTCCGTCGGTATCCACTTCGAGGAGGCCCAATTCCATGTTTTCTATAATGTTTCTATATTTATGCTCACTTTTTTCTATTACAGCCTTTGCAACATGCAATTGGCGTTGTGTTTTTTTAGTTTCGGTAATATCTCTTGCAACTGCATTGATGTACTCTTTACCATCTAGCTCAAGGAAAGTAAGCTTCTGGCCTACCCAACGCAATTCTCCTGATTTTGATATAATTTGAAATTCAAAATAGGTTTTGTCCCTTTTGTTTTCCATAATATTGCCAAAGTACTCTACTACGCCATTTCGATGACTTGGTGCAATTAGCTTAGAGAAGTGCATACCGATTAAGGTTTCCTTTTCATAGCCCGACAACGTCTGAGCATAGGTATTAACGTACGTGAGATACCCCTCTGAGTCGATGTTGAATATGGCATCACCTATACTATCAAGTAGTGTTTTAAACCTGATATCTTTGTTATAGATTTGCTGTACTTGATTCTTTATTTTGAGCTCAAGTGCATCATTAAAATCTACTAGTTTTTTATTGGCACTGTAAAGTTCTAGTGATTTAAACTCTAGTATTTCTTCCGCTTTTTTTCTGGCAGACCGCTCCCGTTGTAATTTTCTTTTTAATATTTCTAGCTCTTCATTCATTAACTTACTTCAATGTTAAATTTTACTATTGTAGCCTCTGGGTTCATTGATTCTGCAGTAATAGAAAAGTCGTGCTCATAGTATTGATGGCATGCTTCTAATAACCCTACAGCTAGATCTGACATTTTTCTTTTAGATGTATAGATCATAACCAATTGATTGTCTGATATGCGATCATATTCAAAATCAGGAAGCTCAGCATCCGGATACAACTTTTGCACTTCTACGTGTATGTGATTGTGCAGGGTTTTGAGGAAGTCAAATGCATGACTGAATGGTTGGAAAAAAGTTGAGTAATTTTTTGCAAATGTTGCAAATAAATGATGCCCAAATAAATTCAATAATTTTGGGACTGGCACTTCAGTAAGTTCATTTAGTTTGCCCACCATAGTATGCATTTCTGCGCTGTCGTAGGTGCCGATAGAAGTATATATTCCATTGGACTCTAAATCGCTTTCTCTGATGATTTTGTCCACCATTTCGTAGCCAAATTTTTCCTC
>CALDEO010000145.1 GCA_937942465.1 uncultured Saprospiraceae bacterium | reverse complement strand
GATGATCAATACGATACCCCATATAAGCATGAATAGTCCGAGGCTACCACTTTGGGTTAGGTTTTCTAGATTGTATGCATAGAAAAAATCATAGTCAAGAGGCCATATATTTTTGAAATCAAACCACGGTTGATTCATACGTACAAGGATCTCAGGAATCAGAAATGCAAATGATAGTTGGAAAAACGTCACAGAGGCAGTTCTTATCTGCTGATACTTGTTGTGTTGGTATTTAGACATCATACGGATACCCATCACCAATACGATGACAGAGTACATAAGACCATATAAAAACCACTGACTAGCATCTCCACCACTGAGCATATGACTCATAGGGTTTACCATGTCTATCCAGTTCTGGATGTAGGATGGTGCCCAGTATAAAAGTATATAAAATCCGATAAGGTATGTTCCAGCGATCACACCGAGCCACGCTGTATTAGTAGGTGAGGCGCTACGTTGTGGATCATTGCCTTTAGATCTATCTTTTATAAACACCAAATATGTGATAAGGCCAGCAACTCCAAGAGTCACTATGGGCCAGAAAAGGTTTTGTAATTTTAAAAATCCCCATATTAAAATACCGAAGTATGCTGTAAACAAAAATGCCGATCGGATATTAAGTTTAAGGCCTCTTGTAAGTGGATCATGATAGATCCCATCATGCTTAATGCCGGGTGTTTTGCCAAATAATGGTATGATATAAAGTAGACCTCCTAAGATGGCTAAGCCAAATGTAAGTCCAAAAAACAACCAGGGGTTTTGCTGTACAGGTCCATTAGCGGTACTTGCAATTGATGAAGAAACATATTTGGATATTTGCCAGTCTTGCAGTTTGTAAGTCCACTCTTCAGTATTTTCGGGTGGGTTGTTAGTCCAGGTGTTATTAAGATTTTGGCTCGCCTCCTTTAGTATACTTTTGTATTTCGATATGAATGCAACGGAGTTTATCTCTTTACCAAAAAAGTCTTCTCCTTCTGCTGCTTTAATGATAGCTGCTTTATGATCGGCATTATCAATGTTGAGATCTGATAGTGATAGTTTATTATAACCAATGCCTAGCATCGCTGTGAATATCAGCAATGCTACAATGAATAAACCTATACCGAGTTTTTGTATGATATTCATGGATTAAGATTTACCTGTTAAGAAAGAAAAAACTTGACTTAAAGACCTTTTACGGGTCAGCTTCAGATTGTTACCTGTTTTCTGATTATACAAGGCAATAATATCCTTTTCGTATTGCTTGTAAAATTCTGGATCAAAATTAGCCAATGATAATTGTTGTAGCACCGTCTCGATACTTATTTTATCCTTTATCCATTTTTCGCAGACTTCATGTCTGTATCGTATGCCCATGAGGTTGAATCCTACAACGGCATTGGATTTTTTGTCATAGTTGATTCTTACACTTTTTTTGCCATCTTGATGCTCCCAGTACAGGGTCTCATATTCTTCTTCAAGTTGAGCAGGTACATGACCATAGACTTGGTATTCTATATCCAAGAACTTAGCGGAGTTAAACCACAGTCCGGGATCATAAGCTATGTTTTTGCCACATATATTATATGCTACCGTTTCACCCATCATTCTACCCGTGTACCAGATCGCTTCGATATTTCGCCTTCCAGGTCTTGGAGTGGAGAGTTGAGCACAGTCGCCTATAGCATAGACGTCAGGATCATTAGTCTGTAGTTGATTGTTGACGAGGATACCTCTATCTATTTCTATTTTTGATCCTTTCAGAAATGCTACATTGGGGCTTACACCAGCAGTTAAGCCTACGTATCCACAATCCAATTCTTCTTGGGTTTCTTTTATAACGACAGATTGTACTTTGCCAGTGGTATTATCATTGATACGATCTAGGTTTACCTCGAGCCTTAGGTCGATATGATGTTCTTTGATGTGTCTAGTTACCATTTGAGACTCCTCCATCGGGAGAATATTGCTCCAATAAGCTGATTCTCTTACGAGCATGGTGACATCGATATTTCGTGATCTAAACATCTCTGCCATCTCTATACCGATGAGACCTCCACCGACAATTACGGCTCGTTTAAGACCTGGGCTATGCTCTTCCATATGCTCTAGGTCTTGATAGTTGTACAGCCCACTCACACCATTGAGGTCTTGACCTGGCCAGCCAAATTTATTGGATTTAGACCCTAGAGCTAGTACGAGTTTATCGTATTTTATAGGTTCTCCATTGGCTAGAGCCAATGTTTTTTTATCAAAATCGATTGTATTTACATGGTCTTGGACTAAATTAATTCTGTTTTTATCCCAAAACCAATCCTCATAGGGTTTGGTATCCTCAGACCTCATGTGGCCCATGTATATATACATAAGCGCTGTCCTGGAATAGAAGTGCTTAGTTTCGCTAGATATGACGGTAATTTCGTGATCACTGAGTTTTCTTATCCACCTTGCGGTGGTAATACCACTAATTCCATTTCCGATTATGACAACTTTCATATCATCAATATCGGATTAAGTTTGAAGATTAAAGTGTTTTTCTTCTAGAATTGTAAGCTTAAAAACAATTGAAGTATATTTTTAATATTACCAATTGTATCAATTAAAGTCACGGGCAAGACCTTTTTTTTTCTACGAAGAGACGCATTGACTTAGAAGATTATGCTTACATTAGGGCATCTAAATAAAAATTGTATTAATAACTAATCGTAAAACAGTAGAATATGAAATTAAATTTACTTTTTTCTTGCGCATTACTTTTTTGTGGCCTAGTGTCTCAAGCACAAGTTAATGAAGACTTTGAAAACGGACTTCCTACGGGATGGACTGCAGAAGGAGCATGGACATTTGGTGATGCAGCTGCTCTTAGTAGCCAGTACTTCACTATACCAGCTACTTCATCTTTTGCATGTATCAATGATGATGCACTAGCTGCTGGAGGAGATGGTAATGGGGTTATGACAAGTGCTCCAATAGACCTTACTGCTTCAACTGGTGTTTTAGTATTATCGCATGATGCATATTTTGTTAATGGTGATTACCAAGGTGCTGATGAAACAGCTAAGGTATTAATCAGTAAAGATAATGGTGCGACATTTACAGAAGCTGCAAGCTTAGAAGGTGCTGCTGCATGGCAAAGTGCTAAAACTGTAATCAGTGAGTATGCTGGTGAGACGATCATCGTTGCATTTGAATACAGAGATGGAGCTGAATGGAATTATGGATACTGTATAGATAATTTATCTATAGGTTCTATTCCAGAGCTTGATGTAAAAATGGGAAATGTTGCTAGTTCTTGTACTGATGCTATGGCAGGTTTAGAATTAGAGATTTCTGGAGAATTTTCTAATGAAGGTTCAGAAACAATTACTTCAGTTGATATAAACTGGACTGATGGAACAAATACTTATACTGAGACTCTTACAGGATTAGATGTAGCTACATTTAGTTCATATGTATTTTCTCACCCTACTATGTTTACTGCATTAGACGGTACAACAAATGTTGAGGTTTGGGTTTCTAATCCAAATGGAGTTGCTGACTCTATGGATAATAACATGTCAAGTGTTGCTGTGAGAGGAGTTACTCCTAAAGTAGGTCAGATGATCGTTGTTGAAGAAGCTACTGGTACATGGTGTACATGGTGCCCAAGAGGTGCAGTATTTTTGGATACTTATGCTAAGTGTTTCCCTGATAACTTCGTAGGAGTTGCAGTTCATAATAGTGACCCAATGGCTGTAGCTGAATATGACAGTTGGTTAGGTGCTTATCCTGGATTTCAAGGTTACCCATCTGTTGTAGTTGATAGAAAAGGAGCTCCTATTGATCCTTCTGCAATCGGTGCACCAACAATTAGTAAAATAACTACTGATCCTTCTGTAATCCTTACTGCTGGTGCAGATTGGGATGAAGCAACAAGATCATTAACAGTAGGTGTAGGAGCATTATTTGCTCAGGATATGTCGAATACTAAATTGAATGTAATTTTAGTAGAAAATGGTGTTACAGGAACTGCAGATGGTTATGCTCAAGTAAATGCTTACTCAGGTGGTGCTAACGGACCAATGGGTGGATATGAAAACCTACCTTCTCCAGTACCAGCTAGTATGATGGTATATGATCACGTAGGTAGATACTTACCAGGTGGTGCTACAGGTCCTGCTGATGCAAATGTAGATGGTGTTTCTGGTCAAGAAGCACAATACGTATTTGATGCAGTAACTATTGCTGCTGATCATAATGTTGAAGAGATGGAAATTGTTGGAGTTCTTATGAATTCTGCAGGTGAAATCATCAATGCAACTAGTATCTCTTTATTAGAGGCAGTGTCTAATGGCTTATTGTCTATCACAAATACAAATGATGTATTTGATAATGACTTCGCTGAATTATCACCTAACCCAGCTCAAGATATCACTTACTTAAAGATGAATATCACAGATGCTAGTCAGGTTTCTATGACAATTGTTGATGCAATTGGTCAAGTAGTAGCAACGAACAACTACGGTCAACTACAGGGTAATGTTACTCTAGATGTTGATGTTTCAACGTTGTCTACAGGTATGTACTTAGTACACTTAAATATTGACAACAAGTTGGTAACTAAGAAGTTATCAGTTCAAAAGTAATTGTAAAGTCTTCTAGACTTAACAAATAAATACTTAGGGTTAGTGATGCTGCATCACTAACCCTTTTTTTTTACTCTTTTTTTAATTTTGCTTGATAACCGACAATAACGTTCTGTTAACAGGCTTTTATTGTGTTTTATCTGATAAAAAAAACTATATTTGAGTATAAACAGAAAACTATGAAACAAACTTTACTTTTCATATTCACATTTTTAGCAATTAGTGTACAAGCTCAGTTGAGTTATGGTCCTGATGATTTATCATACACAGGTCCTAATAATGAGGTAGGTTACAACGCTTTTAAAGTTATTAACGATACTCAAGAAACGGTAAACTTCTTCTGGACAATTGAAAGAGGAGATAGTCCTAACCCTTGGGAGTTTTCTATTTGTGATAATAACTTATGTTACGCTTTTGGAGTAGAGACTTGCCCTAGTAGTAAGGTTAATATTCTAGAAAGAAGTGCAGTCGCTGAAGGATTTAAAGTTCAATTAAAACCTAACGGTGCTAGTGGTGTCGCTGAGGTTGTAATGAAATTATACTCTGAAGCAGATCCAAATGTAGTATATCTAGAAATTCCAATGATGTTTAACATCGGAACAACTTCTACAATTGATATCAATGTTGAGGATATTACTCTATACCCTAATCCAACTAGTGATTTCTTTCAAATAAGAAATGATGATAATGTTAAGCACATTAGTCTTCACAGTATCTTAGGTAAAAGAGTATTTGATATGGATCACCAAACTGATAAAGCATACAATATTTCTGACTTAGGTAGAGGAATCTTCATGGTAAGAATGTATGATAAAAACGGTGATGTGGTTAAAGTATTAAGATTGAGTAAAAGATAAGAATTAAATAAATTCTTTTAGAAATATAAAAGGCAACATTGATTTTTCAATGTTGCCTTTTTTTTATTTAAGACTTTTAAGTTTTACAGTATTCATGTAGGGTATAGCTATTAATGAACACCGACAGGTTGTCTAAAGCTGACCATATTGTATTGATCGATTATATTATACTTCAGTTGTTATGCTGGATACTCTACACTATTCCTAGCGGTTTCCCATAGTCTTAACTTTATTTCAAAGTCAGGATTGATTTTCTCTCTAAGAATATTGAATATTACAAATACCATATTTTCAGTAGTAGGGTTTAGGGTCTTAAACTCTTCGGTATCTAGATTCAAATTTTTGTGATCAAATCGGTCTTCAATTTCTACTTTGATAAGATCGCTGAGGTCCTTGAGATCATATAAGTATCCAGTCTCAGGATTTACCTCTCCAGTTAGTTTTACTTCTAGGTCGTAGTTGTGACCATGATAGTTGGGACTATTACATAATCCAAAGACTTCTATGTTCTTTTCATCACTCCAGTGATCATTATGCAATCTGTGAGCTGCATTGAAATGCGCTTTTCTTATTATTGATACTCTCATTTATTTGTTATTATCTGAATATGAAAACGATCTTATAGTCAGATTGTTTCGAAATATTTTTATCTTTTCGCCAATATCTACTTTATGTATAATATCATTCCAGGACAGGTAAAAGAGAAAGCCACATTAAGTCGCATGGTGACTAGCAATAGACTACCACATGCGCTACTTATATTAGGTAACGCAGGATATGGAGGATTATCAATGGCAATAACGCTTGCCAATCACATGATATGTCTCAATCCATTGCCAGAAAGCCCTTGTGGTGAATGTAAAGCTTGTGTAAAGTCAACAAAGCTTATACACCCGGATATACACTTTTCCTTTCCTGTTATAAAGAAAGGAACAAAAAAGAGAGAAGATACTACAAGTAAGGATTTTCTTATAGATTGGAGGGCAGCTATTAAGGAAATGCCCACTATGACCTACTCTGACTGGGCAACTTACATAGATGCAGAGAATAAGCAACTGAATATTAATACTAAAGAATGTAACGAAATAATCCAGAAATTAAGTTTGAAGTCATTTGAAAGTGAATTTAAAGTTTTAATTCTATGGATGCCCGAGTACCTAGGTAAGGAGTCGAATAGATTGCTTAAACTTATTGAGGAACCGCCGCCTAATACAAAAGTGATTATGATTGCGGAAGACCAAGAGCGGATACTGCCGACAATATTATCAAGATGCCAGTTGATTAGATTAAATCCGGTATCGGATGAGGTGTTGAAGTCACATCTCTTATCTACAGGTGTAGCGGATAATGAAGCGCTAAAGAGTATTCTCAATCTGTCGATGGGTAACTATGGTACTGCGTTAAAATTAATAAATCATAACGAACAAGATTTCTCTACGTTATTATTAGATTGGCTTAGGATGTCATACATGGTAGATAAAGATCCTGCCAAGTTGATACAATGGATAACTAGCCTTTCAACACAGGCTAAAGATTTACAGAAAAGCTTCTTTCGATATGGCCTTCATTTTTTTAGAGAATATCTTATTGGGATGCTTTCTGAGGGTTATAAAATGAAGCTTTCTGATGCAGAAATACAAGTTGCTACTAAGATGAAAGCGATAATAACATATGATAAAATAGAGTATATCATAAATGAGTTAGATTCTTTAGTAACTTTATTGGACCGTAACGCCAATATGAAGGTCGCCTTGCTATCAAGTAGCATCACCATTAACGAGTTGATGAAAGGCAAGAAGCAACCTGAATTAATAGCCTAAGCTATCGTTACGACTATATAT
>CALDEO010000144.1 GCA_937942465.1 uncultured Saprospiraceae bacterium | reverse complement strand
TGAGGGTTTTAACATCTTTGTATTTGGTTTGATATCAGTGATCGGAGTATTGACCGGCTTGGAGGTGCCTTTGCTTACGCGAATATTAGAGGGCGATTATAACCTTAAAGATAACATCTCCAATATCTTGACTTTTGACTATCTCGGGGCCTTGGTTGCAACGGTTGCATTTCCTTTCTTTTTAGTCCCATTTGTGGGAATATTTAAGTCATCATTGCTCTTTGGTCTTCTCAATATTATGGTTGGTGTTGCCAACTTTTTATTTTTCCGTAAGGAGATTAATATTCCGAAACATCGGAGAAATCTACTCTACCTCATCGTATCAATACTCGTATCGATTATCATATTTAGCATCGTAGTGAGTAGTTCATTTATGACGCGATGGAATCGTGGGATTTTCAAGCATCCAGTCATATATTCGGAGCAGAGTTCGTATCAAGATATCACATTGACCAAGACCGATAGTGATGTCAGATTATACCTTAATGGTGCCATACAGTTTTCGTCTCGGGACGAATACCGCTATCATGAAGCTCTCATACATGTAGGCATGATGCAAGTAGATGAGCCAAAGCGAATACTGCTACTTGGAGGCGGTGAGGGACTTGCTGCTCGTGAGGTGCTCAAGTACAACATAGATCATATCGACCTAATAGATATCGATCCTGCAATCACTGATCTGTCAAGTGAGATGGGCCTATTGCTAGATCTTAATGAAGGTGCTCTACAGAGCGAAAAACTAAGTATTCACAATCAAGATGCATTCACCTTTCTATTAGGATCAGATGAGAAGTACGATGTCATTATATGTGATCTACCTGATCCATCAAGTGAGACACTTGCAAGGCTTTATTCTAATGCATTTTATAACCTAGTGATGTCGCATCTTACTGATCGTGGGGTCATGGTGACGCAGGCCACGAGTCCGACCTTGACACCAAGTGCATTCTGGTGTATCGAAAAAACCTTGCAGTCAGTAGGATTTACCTATAGATATCCCTATCAAGTCAATGTTCCGAGTTTTGGAAACTGGGGTTTTATACTAGCATCGCAGCATCCTCTTGAGTTTAAGTATGATGAAAGTATTTACACTCAATTTCTCGAAAAGAAGATGCTCAACCATATGTTTTATTTCCCTAAGGATACCAGATCGAGTGGGGTATTGCCCAATAACCTAGACCAACCGATACTTATGGAATATTATCTAGATCACTGGCGAGAGCTAAGTAATGAGGCTAAGTAGTGGGGTAGTTGACAAGACTAAATTTAGATCCAAAGAGTAGAGGATAGAACATATTTTAGCTTTTTAACATTTGTAGCACAGTTATTGATTTGTAAGTACAATAGTTTACTAACAACCCATCTCGATAATGCGCAACTTTCTCCAATATACCATCGTCCTATTAATGATGCTTTTCATAGCATCTTGTGCTCTTTTTAATAAAAGCCCTAAGTCGGATAAGAAATCCAAAGAAGTCATAGCGAGGTCTATTGTCAAAGCCGGAGGAGCGGAGGCAATGAGCAAAATAACAGAATTAAGATATCTTAAAAAAGTGCAACTTCTTGCAAATGACGGTGAGAAAGAGTCTGAGTTATTTGAGATACATACCTACGACCTTGCTGCAGATAAAGGGAAGATAGAGTGGATCAATAATGCGGTAAGATCAAAGTTGAGTTACAGCGGTGATAGCATAGAATTTACCAAAAACTCGCAATACGATACAACCAATCACGCCTACTGGAGAGAGAAGAGGCTGGCTAGTCAGAAAGTCTTATTTATGCCTTGGAAGTTAAATGACGAAGGAGCAGTAGGGCAGTACAAGGGATTGACAACACTGGACGATAGTATATCTGTCGAAATTGTAGAAGTGAGTTACCCTAAAGTAGAAAACAACACAGAGTTGTCTTGGTATTACTTTGATACAAAGACGGGAGCATTGAGAGGATACATGATCAAAAATGATAACAAGTATAGTTACATTCAGACAGTAGCTGAGATCGAATTTAAAGGTATCATGCTACCAAGTAAGAGGTCTAGTTACCGAGTAGACAGTCTGCGCAATATTCAGTTTCCATTAGCTCAATACGAATATTATAACTATCGCTAATAACCCTGTTATTACTTACTGAGTCTATGATTGACTATACTTCACATTGTCAGCATAGGTCTTGTACTTGAGTTCTTTAGGTGTTGCTATTACCAATAATGTTCCATGTCCTTTAAGCGTAATTTCTTCTAGGTCATTGACTACGGCATAGTCGTCTTTCTGTAGCTTCCACTTACCAAATGAGAGAACTCCATCTAGCACATACACAGAGTATGTTGTGTCTTTTAATAGTGTTATAGGTGTCTCTATGTACTCGTTAGATGACCATTTCTGGATGGTTACTTTTGCATCCATTTGTACTTTTCCCTGTGGTCCAGCGATATGTTGGATTTCTAATTCCCCATTTTTAGACACTTCAAAATCATCTGATTCATAATCTGCATATTGAGCATCTTTCTGCAGCGACTGATCAAGGTTAGGGTCAAACCATATCTGAAACATTCTCGATCCTTCATTCATATGCTCAGCATGGCTGATACCGTTGCCCGCTTGGATGACTTGTACATCTCCTGCTTTGAGATCGATCCACTCTTTGGCTTTTGTATCATAATGTCTGATCGTACCCGCTAAAACGATAGACATAATCTCAAATCCCTGATGTGGATGCAAGCCAATAGTACTATCTTCTAAAGCAATCGCATTAGCCCAATAGAATATGTTAGAGTATGCTCTGAGTGCTCCACCTTCTCTTGGGAAACCAACCGGTTTATTTTCTACAATGGCTCCGCCATTAAACTCTCCGTAGGCTTGTTGTTCTTTAGAAACTACACGTACTGACATTTGCTCAATTTTTTGTACCAATACAAATACATTCTA
>CALDEO010000143.1 GCA_937942465.1 uncultured Saprospiraceae bacterium | reverse complement strand
AAGGAATGGTGGACTGGGAGTCTATCTTAAAAGACGCTGGTTGGTTTCACTGGACAGGGATCACACCTGCAATCTCTCAAGGAGCTGCAGATGCTTGTCTAGAAGCAATACAGATGGCTAATAAGCTAGGAGTAACCGTATCAACAGATCTCAACTACCGAAAGAAACTATGGAACTATGGCAAGGAGCCTGGCGAAGTAATGCCTGAACTAGTTGCTGGTTGTGACGTGATCTTAGGTAATGAAGAGGATGCTGAAAAGCACTTCGGTCTACACCCAGAAGGCGTAGATGTTACACATGGTGGCTCTGTAGATGGTAAAGCATATCTATCGGTACTCAAGCAGTTGATGGAGATGTTTCCAAGAGCTAAAAAAGTGATCACTACCCTAAGAGGTTCAATCTCAGCATCACACAATACATGGGCTGGTGTATTATACGATGGTACTACCCTATTTGAATCATCGAACACTTACGACTTGACACATATCGTCGATCGTGTAGGTGGTGGAGATAGCTTTATGGGAGGTCTTGTATATGGTCTGATGTCATACGAAGGTGATGACCAGAAAGCACTAGACTTTGCCGTAGCAGCATCTGCTCTTAAGCATACCATTAAAGGGGATGCCAATCTTGCAACGATCGAAGAAGTAGAGAAGCTCATGAGCGGAGATGCAAGTGGGCGAGTAGCTAGGTAATTGAAAATTGGCTCATTAGGGCGATGTCTTTTTAATTGATAATGGACAATGGATAATTGATAATGACCTGTAGGGACGATGTTTTTTAATTGATAATTGATAATGGCCTAATTAGGCGATGTTCTTTAATTGATAATTTCTTATAGGGACGATGTTTTTTATCGATTCTAATCTTTTATGTTAATATTTTCATTGACAGTATAGTATTTCTTTTTTTCATATAGCTTTAAGGAAAATCATTGGGCTATATGAAAAAGGGGAATATTGTACTTCAAAAGTCTTATCAATTTGCTATTCGGATTGTCAATTTATCACGTCACTTGCAGACTGAAGAAAGAGAATATGTACTTTCCAAACAGTTAATACGCAGTGGTACTGCGCCAGGTGCTTTAATAATGGAATCGGAGCATGCACAGAGCAAAAAAGACTTTGTCCACAAAATGTCCATTGCTCTTAAAGAAATCAATGAAACCGAATACTGGTTGCACCTATTGAGAGACACTGACTACCTTACAAAAGAACAATTCGAATCGATGCATAAAGACTGCATCGAAATTTTGAAACTCCTAATATCAATAGTGAAATCTAGCAAAGTATCAGCTTAAGCTTTCGCTAATATTACAGAACAAATTAATAAACCCTAATTACCTATTTAGCACTATCAAGTAAGGTAGCAGTCTAGGTTTTCGTCATTGAAACTAAATTAATTAACCCTAATTGTATATGGTAATTGCCTTATTAGCATTATCAATTGTCCATTATCAATTATCAATTATTATGAATGGCTAATTTCAGCAGAATCGAAGTAATAAACACAATGGAATCAACGGGTCTCGTCCCATTATTCTATCATCAAGATATAACAGTAGCTAAAAACCTAATCAAAGCTTGCTATGATGGCGGAGCTCGATTATTGGAATTCACTGCAAGAGGAGATTTTGCACATGAGATATTCGCTCAGTTGAGCAAGTATTGTGCAAGTGACCTTCCGGGAATGATCCTCGGAGTCGGCTCTGTAACGGATGCAGCGGCTGCGTCTATGTACATGAGCTTAGGAGCTAACTTTATAGTCACTCCTGTATACCGTGAAGATATTGCGATCGTATGTAACCGTCGTAAAGTACTATGGTCTCCGGGCTGTGGATCACTGACAGAAATCTGTAAAGCAGAGGAGATGGGTTGCGAGATCGTAAAACTATTCCCAGGAGGGATATACGGACCTGGAATGATCAAAGCGATCAAAGGGCCACAACCATGGACCAAAGTGATGCCTACAGGTGGTGTAACCGCTGAGAAGGCTAATCTCGAAGGATGGTTTAAAGCCGGAGCAAGTTGCGTCGGTCTAGGATCTAAGTTATTTGTCAAGGATAGTGATGGTGGCTATGACTACGAGGATATCAAATCTAAACTCGTCAATGCCCTAGAATGGGTGCAGGAGTTTAAGAAGTAAAACAAAAAACCTCGAAGTCTACACATTGCGACTTCGAGGTTTTTTTTTTATTATTGCTTTTGAATCATTATGTATGTAGCGTACTAGTCACAAGTCGCCTCTATAAAGTCAGCACTCTTCTCAAGACCTAGACTTTCGCTGCGACGTAGATACTTACAACCGTCATTGATCTCACCATTCAGTACGAGTGCTACACCCTTGTTGAATACCGCTTTAGGGTCATTTGCGTTAAGCAATAGATAATCATCAAAGTCATCGATCGCTTGCTCGTATGATCCATAGATCAAGTTGACATTACCTCTGAGAAATAAGTTTTTAGGCTTATCAGGATTGATAGCAATCACCTTATCCATGGCACTGATCGCATACTCAAACTCTCCCAATGACTTCAACAATACACTATAATTGACTAATGCCTCGGTGTATTGTGGTCGCTTATCGATTGCTTTTTCATAGTTGGCTAGTGCTGCCTTATCATCATCTAACCGCTCACTCAAAAGTGCCTTGGTGAAATAAAAATGTGCAAAATCACCATTGAGTTCTATTGCTGCATTAAGATCATCAGATGCCGCTTGATAGTCACCAAGTTGCTTGTGACAGATACTCCTGTTGTGATATGCAATGACAAAGTCTGGATCATTGGCGATCACCTCATCAAAGTACGTGATCGCATCCTCATAGTTGCCTTGTTTCATACTGATGACTCCTAGTAGGTCTAGCGCAATATTGTCGGTGATACCACTGCCTTCAAGCGACTCTAGATTATCAACCGCGGCGTCATAGTCCTGTGCTAGTATCTGTTGGATACTCAACTGTATGATCGAGTCTTGACGTTGCTGATCTGAGTCCTCTAGCATCTCTAAGTATATATCGGCTCTCAACGGAGACTTCGTATATTCTGTTTTATTATCGTTACCGGAATCTGAAGTATACCCATACTTCTTCTTTGCCAATAGTCGCGATCTATCTAGCGAACTATACATCAAGTGTGAATACGGATTTAAGTAGTTGGCCATTTCGATATCTAGATCTTTGGCTTTTTCATTGCCCAATGCTCCATGTACTCTAGCTCGCTGCATGTACGCAGTA
>CALDEO010000142.1 GCA_937942465.1 uncultured Saprospiraceae bacterium | reverse complement strand
CGTTCAAATTCTGCATTCTCACCTACATAAGATGAGATCATTTTCTTTATTTGTTTTTTCTGCAACAGCAGCCCCAAACCAAAGTCATCCACTCCGGCATTGTTGGAGATACAAGTAAGTCCTGTCACTCCACTCTCGACCATCGCTGAAATACAATTTTCAGGAATACCACAAAGACCAAAACCTCCAAGCATCAACGTCATGTTGTCTTTGAGGTCTTTAATTGCTTCTTTGGCACTATCTACTCTTTTATCCATAATCTTATAATTGAATATGGCTTCAAGATAGTAATTATCAACAATGGAGCTAAGAAATTAATGATTGATCATTGTCTCCATGGGCATTTTTTATTTCATGAATGCTCCATATGACCGTAGTATTAAACCTGCACATAGCATCATGAAAGATAAATACCTAAAATAAAAAGAGCCGATCTGCCCTAACAGATCGGCCATAAAGGTTGAATATTTAATAACACCTATTTATTATTCAACAGAACCAGAATACTATTTCATCTCAATCTTCATCAATTTCCCTTTATTTAAAATTCGATGTCCTGCGTTGATTTGAAAGTAATATCCTCCAGTTGAGATACTGGAAAGGTCCATTTCTAATAGGTTTGTACCGGTTTTAATATTTATTTGATTGAAAGCAACTACTCGTCCTAATTGATCAACGATGTTCAATGTCGCACTTGTAGCTATATCTGATTCGAAACTAAAAGTAGCTACATCAACTACTGGGTTCGGTGATACTATGATTGATTCTATAAACTCTATCTCGTCGTTAGAAGACACTAATGCGTTTTCAAACCTTACATTTGAAAGCTCTATTGACTTTGGAGCAAAATTGAGGTTATCACCTAGTAGTGTGAATACAACCATCGTCACATCATCAAACACTAGTTGCTCACCTGTGATCGAGCTTAAGTTACTCGCATTGAGTATGAATGCTTGATTGTCAGCGCTAAGTGATATTGTTGTTCTAAATTGTTCTTCCCATGAAGTAATTGACTGCTTCACTACTGTTATTTCTAGATCTCCTTGCCCTTGAGCATTGAATACTAGACTATTAAACTGACTTAGGTTTGTCTTATTCAACTTAGGTCCTAGTGCTCTGTAGATATTTAAGTAGTCTCGGATATTCGCTTGTACACTTACAGATCTCTCTACTTGGTATGCCTCTTCCGTGTTATAGAATGTTTCTTCTGGTGACACTTCAAAGTTGATTACCTGTGCATTTGGATTTTGCTCATCTATACCCCAAGAACCATCTGCAACAAATATCTCATCCGATGCACTATCATCTGTTGTCATTGATAGTCCCATATCATATAGGTGACCTGTTTCTACAAAGATGATTTCATCTTTAGCTCCTGTCAGTGGCAACATCTCTGCGAACGTTTCGATATCAGAAGATTCTGATCTTTTAAGGTTACCTGTTATGTTGATAAATTGTGATAGATTCTTGTTACGTACTTGTAGTTTGAGTGTTCCATTTTCGTACTTACCATATGAGATAAATACTTTAGGTAATGCAGAGTTATTGAAGCTAGTAATCGGTGATACTTCATCAATGTTATCGATGATTTTTTCTAATAGTTGTATTAACTCGATATATGACTTAGCCCATATTTGAAAGTTGTAATAATCCTTTCCCTCTGGATAATTAGCTAAACTCCAGTGGTTTTCTAAGTGAAATTCCTCATTCTCACGGTAAGCAGAAAAACTTACAGCGTATTCTACTTGACCATATTTGTTTAGTAATTCATAACTAGTGAAGTTACCTCCTTTGGCATACAAGTATGACATATCTAGTAATCTTGAACCATCCAATCTATCGCAGATATACTTTGTATGCTCGTATACTCCATCCTCAGATGTAATACCTAATACGGTTGCTATTCTTTGGTTATTCAGATAATAATCTGCTGCTGCTACATCCGTCGCATTTGTAATATTGATTAAATCTAAAGGAGCACTTTCTGATACAGTAGATCCTAATAATTCCGTAGGAATCAATGATGCTATTTCTAGTCCATCACGACTATCAGTATTTGGTCTGAATGGAATCAATCCTTCTTTCTTTTCTAAGAACTTCTCAGGATTTTTAACTTCAGTGTAGAAGTTTCTCAAAGCAATTTTGTCAGATAATCTTCTATTTGATTCTAATCCACCTTGTACACCACTCGGAGTACTACATTGTGGATCGTCACCATCTATAAGTCCATTTCCATTGTCATCGATACCGTTATCACAGATCTCTACACATATTGCAAGAGAGAAACATTCTGAATCATTACAATCTGCCCAACCATCATTATCATCATCGATACCGTTATCACAGATCTCTACGGTACATTCATTAGAGCTATAACAATCAGGATCTGCACAATCTACCAAGCCATCACCATCATCATCATTGTCATTAGCGCAATTTGTTTCGAAAGGAGGTGGTGCTAGTACACAGTTAAAACCATCATTGATAGATAAGTTACCTGTACCGTTAAGTACTAATGTCGCTGTTAAGTTGTTAACGTCTACACTATATATCTTACCAGAAGAGTTGTTGTAAGCAAAGAATGATCCGTCATTACTAGACCAACAAGCACCAAAGGCTCCTGACTCGTTATTGATTGATCCGGCTAACTGATATGTAGAAGTAAAATTAGTCACTGGGTCAAAAACTTTTAAATCCGCCGCTCCATTGATTCCATAAAATAATCCGTTACTTATATCTAATGCTAAATCAGCAACTCCAGGATGATTTACACCTGTTGCTACTAACGTAAGTGGCGTTGATGTCAAGTCAATCTTGTGTACACCAGAACCATTACTTATAAACATTGTTCCGAATGCATCAATCGATCCAGCATAAAAAATGCCATTGCCCGGAAGTGCTAAGCCCATGTCAGTAACACTACCGTCATTGTTAAGTCGACCTAGTGTATACGATCCGTTGATCTTTGTCGGTGCATATACATGACCATCCACTTGATTAAACTGTAAACCATTAATCTCAGTAGCACCCGATATTGTAGCTAGAGTTGTGTAAGTTCCCGTTGCAGGGTCCAACTCAACCATTGTACTGTTGCTATGTACTTGATAAAACTCAGTTCCACAATCCCAACAAGAAATGTCACCACCACAATCAGGGTCTAAACAATCTATAAGACCGTCTCCGTCGTCATCTATTCTGTTATCGCAAATCTCAACTTGAGAAAATGCCATACTAGTCGTAAATACGAATAAAGCTGCTAAGAGTATGCTGTTAATTCTTGAAGTGTAAAATGTACTTTTCATGTCTATGTTTTTATGATACTTCAAATATCTATCTATTTAAAGCCAATTTAGGCCTTAATCGCTTTTTGGGTGATTATCGACTGTTTTCTGTAGTTGGAGTACTTTTATTGGTTTTACAAGAATGATTAATCCCACCTGTTATCTGAATTCTTATACTTATTGAGTAAGCTAGAGCAGCTTAATAAAGTGTTAGTGGATCTCGTGTAGACATTGTAAGAACATATACTCCGCTATAGACCTGAGATCATTAAAATAAAATGGGCTCGATAATTTACTTATCGAGCCCTCAAGGCATTATGACTTTAAGACATTAGATGTTTTCACCCTCAACAAATTATTCGATTTTTAAAAACTGTCCATTGTAATGACGACCCTCATCATCAATACAAACAAAGAAATAAGCACCTTGATTTAGGTTGGATAAGTTAACACTTATATTGTTAGATCCTGGTATACAATTATACTTTTCTTTCATAACTCTCGCTCCCATAGCGTTATACATAATTAAATTTACATCTTGACCGTTAGCTGTAAGTATATTAATTGTTGTATTGTCCTTTACAAAATTGGGAAACATTTTCACAACAAGACCTTCGTCCGATAACGCTTGCAATTGATTAGGCACTTGTTTGTTTACAAACTCTAAGTCCTCTAATGCAAAAGCATAATCCTTCACTTCTACTTTATCACCTAATTGAGTAAACACAATCATTACTGCGTCATCAAGGTCAAGTGTATCGAAGTACTGAGACTTAAAAGTTTCTAGAAATAATGGAAATTCCTTCTTGTCGTCAGTCAACTTTATTGTAGTTCTGAATTGATCAGACCAATGACTTATTGATTCTTTTACTATTGTAATTTCAACAGATCCATTACCTGATGCAACAAAATTCATACAGTTAAAAGAGCTTAAGTCCATTGACTTATTCTTGACTCTTAACACTCTGTAGATATTCATTGAGTTTTTGATCTGAGAATGAATCTCCATAGATCGCTCTACATGATATGCTGTATCCACTTTCTCTCTTAGGTCCTCTTGAGTCTCAAACGAATTAACTGTAGATATTGAAGTATTATCATCTACTCCCCATGCACCCTCTGATACAAATATGGCATCGGCGTAAGAGTATTCTCCTCTAATGTATAGGTCTAAGTCATACATTCTTTCAGTACTTATCTCAATTGCTTGTTCTAAGCTACCATCTAAAGAAGCAATACCTCCCATTTCTACAAATTCAGCGTTCTCCTTGGTTCTATAAGACCCACTATATTCTAGTCTACTAGAGTTATTTTTATTTTTTATTACTAATGATAGTATTCCGTTTGTATAGTCTGAATGCATTACAAATACCTGAGGTAATACGGGTCTTCTATTGCTCGATACTACATTAAGTGCTTCATATAATTCTTGAACTAAACCTTCTGTAATTTTAACTAAATCAACTTTGTTATAAGACCATACTTGAAAATTATAAATCGTTTCTGATTCAGGATATTCAGATACATTCCAATTAGAAAAAATTTCCATCTGACCATTATATTCCATACAAGAGAAGCTAATTCCATATTCCATTTGTCTATTCTTCTTCATTAGTTGGTATGTCACTAATCTGTTGCCCAGTACTTCTACCTCAGATACATCTAACAAGCGATTTCCTTCCATTCTATCACATATGTACTTACTATGCTCGTACACGGTGCCTTCTGACTTCATTGCAAGTATAGCACCTGTTCTATGGTGGTCTTTATAAAGATCTACTGCTTGTACCTCTGTTGCATTCGTGATATCAACGAGGTCTAAAGGGCTACTCTCTGCTAGATAGTAGGCATCCATATTGTGAGGCATCAAACTTGAAACGTGAATATTGTTTCTATTCGTAATCTGGTTACCATTAAATGGTAGTATACCTTCCAGCTTTTCTAATCTATCTATTGATGAAGATTTTAAGGTCTTATACTTTCGTAATGAAATTGCATTAGATAATCTTCTATTAGATTCTAATCCGCCATCTACTCCACTTGATGCATTACATTGTGGATCGTCTCTATCGATAAGTCCATTGCCGTCATCATCTATTCCGTTATCACAGATCTCTACATTACCGCAAATTGTGAAGCATTCATTATCATTACAATCTATCCACCCATCACCGTCATCATCTATGTTGTTATTACAGATCTCTTGTGACTGAAGACTAAGGCCTATGAACATTAGACTTAGTAATACAAACAATCTTGATTTTCTATTAATTCCCTTTAACACTTTCATAATTATCCCTTTTGATACTTCAAAATTAGATAATCATGGCCCCAGGATTTTAAACATTATTTTTTTGGCACCAAAATTCCATATTTTGGTAAACTTTAAGCGTTTAGCTGTAAATCCAATAAACACAGGGGTAAGGATATGCGATTTTTAGAAGAGTCTAGCGGCTATTTCTTTAGCATAAGCATACTTATCTAGATCCAGATCAATGTTCATCTTCTTCCCTAACATGAAGTCTATCAAGAACTCCGAAGGCATATTACCCACTAGGTTATTCTGAGCCATAGGACAACCACCGACTCCATTGATAGTACCATCATATCGGAGGCATCCATTGTCATGAGCAGCCAGTACTTTTTCTTCCCATGTATCCATGGTAGTATGAAAGTGGGCTCCGAACTCTACATTGGGGTTTGGAGGTATTAACTCTGAGAATAAATATGCGATACTCTCTGGTCTAGCGACTCCAACAGTATCTGAGAGTTGAAAAATATTAATATCTATCTGTGCTAATTGCTCAACCCAGTGTTGTACAATCTCTACATTCCATGGATCACCGTACGGATTGCCAAAACCCATGGAGATATAAATGACCATCTCTTTATCGTTACGCTTACAGATCTCTTGAATCGCTTTTACTCGATTCATAGATTCTTCGATTGTTGCATTTGTATTCCTAAGTTGGAATGTCTCTGATATTGAGAATGGATAACCTAGATACTTTATTTCTGCATGAGAGGCAGCATCATTCGCTCCTCTTTCATTAGCAACAATGGCCAGCAATTTCGTATTTGTCGATGAGAGATCAAGATTAGAAAGTACTGCAGCGGTATCTTTCATCTGAGGAATAGCCTTAGGTGATACAAAACTACCAAAGTCTAATGTATCAAATCCTACTTGTAGTAAGGCATTGATATACTCAACTTTAGTGTCCGTGTCTATGAAGTCATGCAAGCCTTGCATCGCATCTCGAGGACACTCTATTATCTTAACATATTGACTATTAGTCATAGGGTATTTCAGATTATTATTCTTTATAGTTACAAATGTACAATACTATTATCTATCAAAATAGACTATTGGAAATCATTATTGTATTAAATTGGACGAACAGACCAAAAAAGCAATAATGACTAATGAAATAATAACACATCTAGGTGAAGATCGAAAGCAATACTACAATGCTGTTGCACCGCCTATTATTCAATCAAGCAATTTTGCATTTGACACAATTGAAGACTTGAGAAATGCAATATCAGACGAATTAAATAGTCATATATATACTAGAGGAAATAACCCAACAGTAGAAATCCTTAGAAAAAAACTAGCTGCACTAGAGCATGCAGAAGATGCACTAGTACTCAGTAGTGGAGCATCAGCAGTTGCCGCTGCTGTCATGTCTAACTGCAAAGCTGGTGACCACATTGTATGTGTACAAAAACCTTATAGTTGGACACAAAAATTATTGACCAAATTTTTACACAAATTCGGTGTTACGCATGATTTTGTAGATGCTACTGATATACAGACAATCAAAGCTCATATCAAATCCAACTCCGTTATACTTTATCTAGAAAGTCCAAATTCTTTGAGCTTTGAGATTCAAGATTTGACTGCTTGTGCTCAACTTGCTAAGCAACATGGATTGATTACAATTATAGACAACAGCTATTGTACGCCGCTTAATCAAAACCCAATAGATCATGGGATTGATCTCGTTGTTCACTCAGGCACTAAATACCTCAATGGTCATAGTGATGTGCTCAATGGTGTCATTTGTGGTTCGCATGAGATGATCCGAAATATATTTAATTCTAGTTTCATGACTTTAGGAATGTGTATCTCAGCTCATGATGCAAGTCTCATAATAAGAGGCTTGAGAACGCTACCCATCAGAATGGAACGAATAGAGAAAACCACTCAAACGGTTATAGCATATCTCGATCATCACGAAAAAGTAGAATCAATACTCTACCCTTTTCATCCTAGTTTTAAACAATACGATTTGGCAAAAAAACAAATGCGTGGTTGTGGAGGCTTATTTTCAATTATACTCAAGAGTAAAGACAAGAATAAAATCAATGATTTTGTAAATCGATTAGATAAGTTTTTAATGGCGGTCTCTTGGGGTGGCTACGAATCATTAAAAATGCCAACATTAGCATTTCATGATATACCTGGTGTGGAGGATAGTCCTTTACCATATAATATGGTTAGACTTTCAATAGGTTTGGAGGATGCTGATTATTTGATTAAAAATCTTGAAGAAGCACTTTCTGTCATTTAATATAAAATTGAGTCTGTTAATTTGTAACTATTCGGGGGTAGTAAATTAAAGTTAACGGGGTAAAATCAAGATATCAACTTTCAAATAAGCTTAAATAAAAAAAGAGCCACGATTACTCGTGGCTCTACTCAATTATCTAACTATTGTTATAGTCACTCATTACTCAATAATAATCATCTTCTTAGTTGCAGTGAATGTACCTGAGTTCAACTCATAGTACAATACGCCACTTACGTTCAAGTCTGATTTGTTTACTGATACTGTATTGTATCCAGCTGCATAAGTATCATTGATTACTTTTACAACTTTTCCTGTTACGTCATAGATAGTTACTATCGCTTTCGCTGCTTCTGGCAACTCAAATCCAATAACTGTCATATCTGTGAATGGGTTAGGCTCATTCTGGAATAATGCAAAGTTCTGACCTTCAGCACCTCTTGTTACTAAAGTAACATTCGCTACGTCTAATGCTCCTGTTAAGTATGCTTCACTTGAAGTTACTTGACTTGTTACATCAATCATGTTTGATACATTTCCGTTAGATGTTGCTACAAAGTTCATTGTGAACAATACTTCGTCGCTTGATGCCGTAACACCATTTACATCTGACCAACTCATTGTTGTCACATCACTTGATAACTTACCGATTAGGCTTGCTGTCATTGCGATTGATCCTGATTCTACTGATACTAATTCTAGTCCAGCTGTGTTCATTGTGAACTGGTATCCATACACTTCATTGAAGTTAGAAGATGTTACTTCTACTGTTACTGCATTACCAGCTACTACTTCTTGTGATGCAATTGCTAATTCTAAGCTAGAAGCATTTCTGTTTCCTGTTGCTATTGAAGTTGCGTTTGCTTGTGCTGTACCGTTAACATCACCTACTTTGATTGCAACGAAATCTTCGTTCATCATGTCAGATGATAATGCACTTACATTGATTGTCTCGTTGTAAGCAAATGCATCATTTGTTAAATCATCATTCGCATCTACTGCAATCCATGAAGCGTTACTTGGTAACTCATCGTAGATTCCTAAGATTAACTTTCTCAATTGTACTAAATCCACACTACTGATAGCTCCGTTCTTGTTGATATCCGCTGCGATGAATTTGTATGGTGAATCTAAGTTATCTAATCCTAATATGTGCTTCTGGATTAATACTAAATCCAATGTTGATACACCATTCATGTAGTCATCAGTTTTTGTTCCTGATACTGCATAGTCTAATGTGTTCACATTGTCTGTAAATGCATATTCTCCTGATGCATCTGTCATATCTGTTACAGTGTTGATCACTTGATCAGACTCTAATGATACTACTAGGTTTTCAACTGTTGTTCCTGCTTCTGTAGCTACAGAACCTTCGATTCTACTACCGTTTGTAGGACAGTTTGCACCTGTTATGTTCAAGTTAACTGTACAGAAGTCGTTGTTTCCAGCTTCATCCCATACATACATTTCAATTACGTTCAATCCACAATCTGTTGCTGTGAATGTCATGTTAGGTACATATGCTGTTCCACTGAATGAGTACAATAAGTCCTCTTGTGCAGTACAGTTATCAAATGATCCTAAGTTAAAGTCGCTAGCCCATAGTTCTACTGAACCTGACTGATCCATAATTGCTGTACTTAAGTTAATACAGTAAGGTGTTGGTGCTTTCTTGTCTGAAACCATAAATGTAGTTCCACAATCAGCTACGTTTCCACAACCATCTGTTACTTTCCAAGTTACTACGTGATTATTTGCACTTGCTGCAATTGACTCAGGTACTAATACACTTACTTGTCCACCTGATAATGTTGGTGATACATACTGGTCAATGATTCCGTTTCCATTTGAATCTTCATCATTAACTCTTGTGAATGTTGTTGCTGCATCTAAGAAACTTGAGAATTCATAGTCAACGTTTCCGTCTCCCCATGTATCAACAAATATCTGCCATTTCAACCATCCTTCTCCACACTCACTTGTATCTACTGCTGTGTTTGTTAACACTACTGCATTATTGATACAATCAGCATCTACTGTAAACATTGGTGACTCACATCCTGTCAATTCTGGTCCGTTCACATCGATGATCTTGATCACCTGTGTTCTTGTCCAGATTCCTTCTCCATTCCATGTTGGACTGTTTGGTCTGTATTGACACCAGTCAATTACTGTCCAGTTAACTAGTCTCTTAAGACATGCACCATCTTCTTGTTCGAATAATTCTGGTGTACTACTTACTGCAATTTGATCACAAGGTCCTGATACAAATACTGGCTCTCCTGTATTGTCCATACCGTCTGGGCAGTTCAATGCTGGAAGGTCACCTGATAAACCTGTGTAATCTCTTGGCCATGTAATGTTATCATCAGTATTTACTCTGATTCCTCCATCATATGTTCCATTTGCTCCGAATGCGTTCCATGCTGGTCCAGCAGTCTTTGTAATAATTTGCTTACATGACTGTGTTCCGATTGTCCATGTTCTTGTGATTGTTCCTGCTCCACATACTAATGCGCCTTGATCAGCATATGTTGCTTTCAACAACCCACATGTTGTGTATACTCCAGCTTCTCCTGTCATATCTGTATTCGTCTCATCCATATCACATGTGATTGTGATATCTGCTGGACATACTAATGCTGGAGTTAACTTATCTTCAACTCTTACATTTACCCATGTAGTGTTGTAGTTATCAAACTCACCTGGGTCAGTTCTGTCGTTATCGCCATTTAAGTCGATTCCTGCATCACCGGCAACACCATTCATGTTGGCATCATCCCATACTCTCATTTCTACTTTTACAAT
>CALDEO010000141.1 GCA_937942465.1 uncultured Saprospiraceae bacterium | reverse complement strand
CTTATATTCATGGATATCCAACTTGCAGATGGCTTGAGTTTTGAGATATTTCAGAAAATAGAAGTCGAAGCACCGATCATATTTACCACAGCATTTGATCAATATGCAATACAGGCATTCAAGGTCAATAGTGTGGACTATCTACTCAAACCGATCAAAGAACCGGAGCTACAAGCGGCGTTAGATAAATACACCAAATCTAAAAAGCCTACTCTAGTGCAACCCGATATACTCAAGCAACTGCTCTCAAGTATGCAAGGTACTGCGGTACGTCAGGGTATATTGGTGAAGTCTGGAAGTGCATTTGTACAAGTAGCGATTGCTGAGTTTCATTATTTCTACTCCGAGGATAGTATCACATTCGGCGTGACCTCAGATAAGAGATATATCATAGATGAGACGCTTGACCAATTGTATGATACCTTGGATCAAGTCCAATTTTATAAAATAAATCGAGGTCAAGTTATCCAAAAATCTGCGGTCCTTAAAATCGAACCATACTTCAATCACAGAGTAAAGTTATCGATCACTAATCCTAGAGAGCAGGAGTTTGTAGTCAGTAGGACCAAGACTACAGACTTTAAAGGATGGATGAATCGGTAGGGTAGGAATGTACAAATCAGCTGATATATTTAGTAGAATATCATGATATACGACCGCCGAGTATGCCTTTATTTTTGTAGAGATCTAAAATGTATTCTTTGGATATTTTATTCAGCGGTATCCGATGTTCTCCGATTTTAATAACTAATCCTTCTATGGAGTTTATCTGTTCTAATGGAACGATAAAAGATCTATGTACCCTTATAAAGTCATGTACTTTAAGGACTTCCAAAATATTTTTGAGGCTTTCGCGAATAACTACTTGTTCGTTATCAACTAAAATGACCTTGGCGTAGTCCTTAAAGCCTTCAACAAAGAGTATTTTTCGAATGGGGATTTGATGGATTTTTTTACTGTCTTTTAATATGATCGAAGGCTCAACCTTACTATCCAGACTAGATGATTGCTCTAATAATTCTTTTCTGTCTGCACATTTAAGTAGCGCTTTAAAAACACGACTAAATGAAGCGGGCTTTACAATGTAATCTGTTGTATTAACATCGTAGCTTTTGATTGCAAATTTTTCGTAGGCGGTTATAAAGATTATTTGAATGTCTGAAGAGATTAATGTCGATAAAACGATACCGTCAATTTCAGGCATACTCACATCTAGTATAGCTACATCTACAGTTTCTAATTGCAGATAATCGATCGCTTCTAAACCTGATGAAAAGGTCTTTTTTAAGTTTACAAAATCAATCTTTTGACAATGCTCTTCGATTAATCTGAGAGCTAGTGGTTCGTCATCAACTGCAATACAATTTAACATACATTAAATATTTTGAATTGAAAGATAGGCATGAAAAATATCATCCTCTGACCAAGTCTTAAGCTCATAATCGTTGCCATACTCTATGTCTAATATTTTCTTCAAATTTTTATTTCCTATTCCAGAGTCTGTTTCTCCAGTACGATAGATGTTATTGGTAACATAATATGTAAACCCATTGCTGTCAACTTTAAAATCAATATTAATGGTATTGTCTTCTTTCACCATATTAGAATGTTTAAAAGCATTCTCGACAAATGAGATTAACAAAGTTGGAGTGATAAGGAAGTCAGATGGAGGTTCTTGAATATTAGTAATTACTTTCTTTTCAGGATCGTTTATTCGTAGTTTTTGAAAGTCTATAAAATCTTGAATAAATCCGAGTTCTTCATTGATAGAAACCTTGGCATGTGAAGAGTTGCTTAAAAGATACCGCATGATATTGGATAGCTTTAAGATCGCTCCAGACATAAGGTCAGACTTTATTTCTGATAGCGCATATAGCGTATTGAATGCATTATAAAGGAAGTGAGGGTTGGTTTTTGCTTTCAAGGCTTCAAGCTCTGCTTGTTGTATGACTTGCAAAAGCTCTGATTCCTTTAATTTGGAATCATTGTACGACTTTGATAATCTGACAATCGTTGAAAGAATAAAAAAGAAGAGTATCGCACCTAAACTCTCTAAAGAAGATTCTGCTATTTCTAAAAAAGTTAGGCTTTCTGATTTGATACTAGCTCCGAGTACTCTAACAATTAATGAGAAGCAATAGCCTAACACAAATAGTAGTATAACTCTACCTAGATTTATAAATGAGAGCAGCCTTCGCTCAGCAAAAAGTCTTGGCGCAATAAAGATGTAATTGATATAGAATACAACAAGCATTTCGATTAAAATTAATGCCTGGAGTAATAGATACAGACCAAAGCTTAACGCTGGATATTTATGAAGCATGGAAAAAACTACAAAGGAAAAGAACAATGCCCAAACTAAAATATGAATCAATACTGCCCGATAAGGTAATAGCTTTTTAATCATTAATTTTTTGATTGGTTACTCTTTGCAGTAAAAACGAAACAACTAAGTAGAGAGTAAATTTATCTCTGAAATTAGCTGTTTTAGTTTATAAAACCTTTCTCTAAGGATAAGAATCCATAGAGAAAGGTTTAGATCATTTGTTATGTCATATTAGCGTACAAACAATTTATGGTTTGTTAAATAAGCTTTTGTGTGGTTTCTAATTACAAAAACGTACATACCTGATTGTACCTCAGAGATCATAAAATCTCTAATTGATCCATCATTGTTCTGTGCTACTATTGCTTTAGCCTTACCAGAGAAATCATACATCTCAAAGGTATAATCATCGGATACATTAAGATTAGAAATTCTAATTCGATCATTTGCATAGTGTTCTATATTCAATTCCTCTTTGTTGATCAACGTCGTCGAAGTATTCATGTCGTATTGACTCATAATATCTTCCATCCAATCTCTATAGACAGGTATAAATGTAAAAATACCAGGGAACCCTTCTGTAGTAACGTCTGAATCTCCACCAGAAACAATACCTACTTGCTTGTAAGTGCCATTGTCATCAAAAAATAATGGACCACCGCTATCACCTTGCGCTGCGCCTACTGGATCTACACCTGGGTAGAATCCTGCACATACTTTTCTATCCTCAAAACCTTCGATTTGATTGCCATTGGCACTAGCATCGTATAAAACTGAACACGTATCAATATCAATGTAGAATAGGTTGCCAACTAAAAGTGAATCAACACTGTCTCCACCTGCGACTTCCTTACCCCAACCTAGAACTTTACCTGGCATTTGGTGACTCCAGAATAGCGAGTCAGAATATTCAGCTATAGCTACAGGTACCGTTAAAGCAGGTTCTGATAATCTTATTAAGGCGATGTCTGGTCCTCCTGTAAAGAGATTAAACCCTTCGTGTACAAAAGATGCTTCGATGTCAATTAGCTCAGAGAAAGGAGCCATAGCAGATGCATCAGTAATCAAAGAATTGATAAGAACTTGTGTATTTTGAGGTGCTCCAGGAAAGTCAATAAAACAATGTCCTGCTGTCAGGACCCATTGAGGAGCAATTAAAGATGCTCCACATCCTTGCCCGGCATCGGTAATAAGAGTTACCATCCAAGGAAATTCTTGTTCTTCGGCTAATACACCCCCTACTACTCTTTGACTTACATCAGTAGGATCTGTTTGTATATGGTCTGGGGTATCTGTTTGTGAATAACCCTGTACAAGAAAGGCCATAAATAATATTGTGGGTAAAAATTTCATATTCATCTTCTTGATCTTTATTTTTTTATAAATGTTTGATTACAAGAGTATTGAATTTAAATTTTCTGAAGAATTAAATGATACGTTGCTCACTAAATTGGAGACGAATAGCTAGTTACACCATTATCGGATCGGAAATAC
>CALDEO010000140.1 GCA_937942465.1 uncultured Saprospiraceae bacterium | reverse complement strand
AGTACGATGTAACTCTTCATAAAAGGGATAGAATGTAACATTTTAAACTAAATATTGGGTTGGCTGTTTAAACACCCTACCTTTGACAAAGGTTTATAAAAGAAACATCGACCTACTCAGTTGATACAACCAATTAATACTACCAAAAGAAAATGAAAATGATCAGAAATATACTCTTTGTATTCTGTATGGCTTTAGCGTTTACCGCTCAGTCACAATCTGCCGAATTCACAATAAAAGGGATCATACTTGAAACAGGAACAGAAGAACCAGTAGGGTTTGCTAATGTTGCTATTGGCCGCAAAAAAGATGATACGATCATCAAAGGGGTAAGCTCGGAGATGGATGGTACATTCACGATCACTCACCGTAGAAAAAATGTTTTCGTTGAAATCAGTTTTCTAGGATATGTAACCAAAAGAATCAGCGAATTAAACTTTGATGGAAACACTGCTGACCTCGGCACTATCTATCTACAATCTGATACACAGACACTTGAGGAAGTAGTCGTGAGAGCAGAAAAATCTTCTACAGAATTCAAACTGGATAAACGAGTATTTAATGTTGGTCAAGACTTAAGTTCTACCGGAGCAAGTGCTCTAGAAGTTTTAAACAACGTACCGTCAGTTGATGTCAACATCGAAGGTGAAGTATCACTCAGAGGAAGTACAGGAGTACAGATACTGATCAATGGGAAACCATCAATCCTGACTAATGAGCAGGGAAATGCCTTAGGTACAATCACTGCCGAAATGATAGAAAAGGTAGAAGTAATAACAAACCCATCGGCCAAATATGAAGCGGAAGGTACCTCTGGGATCATCAATATCGTAATGAAAAAAGATGATAAGCAAGGTCTTAACGGATCAATCACCCTCAATACGGGTATTCCTGATAATCACAGTATTGGATTGAGTGTAAATAAAAGATCAGAGAGATTCAATATTTTTAGTCAAGCAGGAGTAGGTTATAGATCATCACCTAATGATAGTAGAAATACAAATATCAATAAAATAAATGGCGTTGAGATCAGATCAGAAGGTGAGGAATTTAGAAATGAAACCTTTTATAACTTTGTATTAGGATCAGATTATTATGTCAATAAAAATAATGTCATAACTCTATCCGGTAGCTACTCATATGAGATAGAAGATCAACCATCTGAGACTCAATTTACTCAATTGGACGGTGCATCATTAATAACAAAAGAGTGGACTCGTAATGAAATCACAGAGGCAACGAACCCAAAGTTTCAATACGAATTGCAGTATAAAAAACAATTTGAAGACAATAAAGAACACTCATTGCAATTCAGCGCAATAGGTAACTTCTTCGGTAAAGCACAATCTTCAGACTTTAGTAATACCGTAACACTGGGTGCAGAGGATCTATTTGCTCAGAAAACTGCTACAGAATTTAAAGAAGGTAAATATACTTTTAACCTCGACTACACGAAGCCACTAAGTAAAGAGTGGACTGTAGAGACAGGTGCTCAATATGTACTCAATGATGTAAGTAATGACTTTGAAGTAAGTAATCAAGTAGGCGACGACTTTATTATCAATCCAGGTTTAACTAATGTTTTTGAGTATAATCAAAAAGTACTTGGTGTATATGGTACTACTGCTTATGAAGGTAGCGTATGGGGATTAAAGGTAGGTATGAGAGCAGAGAATACGGACTTAAGTACATTATTAGTCAATACGAATGAGGAAAACAATAACGTGTTTACCAATTTCTTCCCTTCTGCACATACTTCTTACAAGTTCAGCGATGCAATATCATTTCAAGCTGGATATTCAAAGCGTATCTATAGACCTAGACTTTGGGATTTGAATCCATTCTTCAACATCAGAAACAACTTTAATATCCGTGCTGGTAATCCTAACTTACTTCCAGAGTTTACAGACTCGTATGAGGTTGGTAGTATTTTTATATTCGAAAAAATCACTTATAATGTCAATGTATACCACAGATATACCACTGAGGTTATTGATAGAGTATCAACTTTCGAAAATGATGTTACGACTACTCTGCCAATAAACGTGGGTACTCGACGGTCAACAGGAGCGGAGTTCAATTTTAAATACTCTCCGATTCGTAAATTGACTTTCAATGGTGATTTTAACTATTTCACATTTATCAGAGAAGGGATGTTTAATGATCAAAATTTTGACTTCTCAGCAGATCAATGGTCTACTAAACTTACAACGAAATATAAGTACAGTCGTAATCTAGATTTTGAAATCAGCAATAGATACCAATCTGATGAAGTGACTTTACAAGGTACACGTACTGGCAACATCACGTCTAACCTAGGTCTACGTTACAAGATCATGAAAGGGCGAGCCGTATTTAATTTTAGTGTAAGAGATATATTTGCATCAAGGATTCGTGAAACGTTCGTTGACCAACCGACATTCTCAACATATAGCAGAAGACTTCGAGGTAGATTTATTACGTTCGGTTTTAGCTATGGATTTGGTAAAGGAGAGGCTATGAGATTTGGTGGTGGACGTAGAAGATAATGAATCACTACATACACCAATTGTCAACCTTATGACAAGTACTTTTGCATATTATATAGACTAATTGTCAAGCTAGTGACTTCGTGAGATAGGTATTCATTATAAAAGTAGAATGATCGTGCAACGTTCTGTATCTTATCGACGTAAAGTAATATGTGGGTACTCTTTAATAGCTCAATTATTGCAATTGCTAATTAAAATAACGAAACATCAAATGATAAAAATGTCCTTAAAGTCAAAACTCAGTTTTCTTGTAGTAATCTTATTTTTGCTTACTAATTTAAATGCTCAAGAATGGGTTAAGTTAAATGATACTCCATTTCTAAGACACCATTCCAATGGATTTGGTATTGGTGATAAGGCATATATTTTTGTAGGTGTAGATGGTGAAAGTAATCAAGTGAGCAAAGATTTTTACATGTATGACTCTACATCGGATACTTGGACACAGTTAGATGATTTTCCAGGTGCGGCAAGATCTATTGCAATAGGAGATGACTGGAATGACAAATACTATTTTGGATTTGGTAGTTCTTCCTTCAGTACACTAACAGACTTATGGGAGTTTGATCCAGCAACAATGGAGTTTACGCAATTGCCATCTTGTCCATGTATTGGCCGTAATCATCCAGGATTTGTAGCTCATAATGATAAAATATTTATGGGTTCTGGCAGTAGCAACAATGGTGACTTAAAGGACTGGTGGGAGTATGATATGATTACACAAGTATGGACTCAGAAAGATGATATACCTGGAGACAATAGACACCATCCGTTCCAATTTGCCCTAGATCATGTAGTGTATATTGGTGGAGGCCATGTATTCAACTGGTCTGCGTATGATATAGAAACAGGTGAGTGGAGTGCTATCAATAGTTTTCCAGAAGGAAGAGTTGCAGGTACACAATTTAGCTACAACGGCAAAGGATATGCACTTAGTGGAGATGACTATCTACACAGGGCACTACCACAAGCTGAGACATTTTTAGAATATGATCCAGCAACGGATTTCTGGACTGAACTAACTCCGCATCCATCAGCAAGTAGATGGGCACCAAGTTCGTTTATTATCGACGGTGCTGTATATTTATTTGGAGGATATGACAATAGTGACTTCAATGATAGATCATTATATAAGTATCAACTTGGAGAGCCGACATCTACAGAGACGATTGTAAACGATACGAATATTGATGTGTATCCTAATCCATTCCAAGATGTAATTAACATTGACATCAGTGCAACTGATATTAAAGATGCTCAAGTAGAAATTTTTAATAGTATCGGACAGTCTGTATATACAGCAGCGCTTACTAGTCCTAGTGTTGATCTTACATCGTTGCAATCAGGTGCTTATGTTATCAAAGTAACTGACATCAACGAAAAGACCGTATCAAGTATCAATGTAGTAAAAATGTAATTTGATATTCTAGTCCGCCAGATATCTACTCAACATGATATAAGCTTAAGGCAATAGTCTTGAGCCTTACATAAATAAAAGCCCACAAGTTGACTTGTGGGCTTTTGTATTTTTATAGTTATACTTTATGCAGTTAAAAGAAGACATGCAGCGTTTTCGTAATTTTTTGCATACTCTAAGTAGAAGAAGCCCATTTGTAATCCTTTACAAATATTGAGTATGTTTTTAAAACTAAACCTAGCATGATAAAATTATCTTTAAAAGTCAAACTTTCATTTCTTATTGCAATCTTTTTCCTGCTAAAGAATGTAGATGCTCAAGAGTGGACCAAATTAAATGATACTCCATTCTGGAAGCACCACTCCAATGGATTTGGAATAGGTGATAAGGCATATGTACTTGCCGGTGTTGGAGAAAACGACAATCCTAACATATCCACCGATTTTTGGATGTACGAATCAACAACAGATACTTGGACACAATTAGATGGTTTCCCTGGTCAAGCTAGAGCCATCGCTATTGGTGACGATTGGAATGGTAAATACTATTATGGATTCGGTTCATCCGGTTTGGGCCCTGATGGTCCTGATGGCGGTGTACTTACAGATCTATGGGAATTTGACCCTGCAACTATGGAGTTTACTCAATTGCCCTCCTGTCCTTGTCAAGGTAGAACTCACCCCGGATTTGTAGCTCATAATGATAAAATATTTATGGGTTCTGGAAGCACCTTTGATGGTGACCTCAAAGACTGGTGGGAGTACGACATGATTACTCAAGTATGGGCTCAGAAAACTAATATACCTGGAGCTAGTCGCCATCACCCATTTCAATTTGCCATAGACAACATGGTATATATCGGCGGTGGTCACGAAAGTACATGGTCTGGTTATGATATTGAGACAGGTAACTGGATTAGTATTAACAACTTTCCAGAAGGTAGAGTCGCTGGTACACAATTCAGCTACAACGGCAAAGGATATGCACTTAGTGGAGATGATTATCTACATAGAGCACTACCACAAGCTGAGACATTCTTAGAATATGATCCAGCAACAGATTTCTGGACTGAACTAACTCCTCATCCATCAGCTAGTAGATGGGCACCGAGTTCATTTATTATTGACGGAGCGGTATATTTATTTGGAGGATATGACAATAGTGACTTCAATGATAGATCATTATATAAGTATCAACTTGGGGAGCCGACATCTACAGAGACAATCGTAAATGATACGAATATTGATGTATATCCTAACCCATTCCAAGATGTAATTAACATTGACATCAGTGCAACTGATATTAAAGATGCTCAAGTAGAAATTTTTAATAGTATCGGACAGTCTGTATATAGAGCCACACTTACTAGTCCTAGTGTTGATCTTACATCGTTGCAATCAGGTGCTTACTTAATCAAAGTAACTGACATCAACGAAAAGACCGTATCAAGTATCAATGTAGTAAAAATGTAAATTGAGATTCTAGTACGCTAGATATCTACTCAAAATGATATAAGCTTATGGCAATAGCCTTGAGCCTTACATAAATAAAAGCCCACAAGTTGACTTGTGGGCTTTTGTATTTTTATAGTTATACTTTATACAGTTAAAAGAAGACATGCAGCGTTTCCGTAATTTTTTGCATACTCTAAGTAGAAGAAGCCCATTTGTAATCCTTTACAAATATTGAGTATGCTTTTAAATCGAAACAAAATCTAGCATGATAAAATTATCTCTAAAAGTCAAACTTTCATTTCTTGTTGCAATCTTTTTTCTGCTAAACTATGTAGATGCTCAAGAGTGGGTCAAATTAAATGACACTCCATTTTTTAAGCACCACTCCAATGGATATGGTGTAGGTGATAAAGCATATGTATTAACTGGAATTAATGGTGATGACAACCCGTATGTTTCTGATGACTTTTGGATGTACGAATCAACAACAGATACATGGACACAGTTGGAAGATTTTCCAGGACCTCCTAGAGTTGTAGCAATAGGCGACGATTGGAATGGTAAATATTATTACGGATTTGGGTCAGACGACAATCAAGTATTTTCAGATATATGGGAATTTGATCCTGCAACTATGAAGTTCACAGAGTTACCTTCATGTCCATGTATAGGTAGAACCCATCCTGCCTTTGTAGCTCATAATGATAAAATATTCATGGGATCAGGAAGTTCTAATAACGGAGACCTTAAAGACTGGTGGGTATATGATATGAATACACAAGTATGGACTCAAAAAGATGATATACCTGGAGACAATAGACACCACCCGTTCCAATTTGCCATAGACAACATGGTATATACCGGAGGTGGTCACGTATCCAACTGGTCTGGATATAATATAGAAACTGGTGAGTGGATTGCAATTAATAGTTATCCTGAAGGCAGAGTTGCTGGCACACAATTTAGCTACAATGGTAAAGGATATGCTCTCAGCGGAGACGATTACTTGCATAGAGCATTGCCACCGGCAGATACATTCCTAGAGTATGATCCTACCACAGATTTTTGGACTCAATTGACCCCACATCCATCAGCTAGTAGATGGGCACCTAGTTCTTTTATAATTAATGGATTTGTATACTTATTTGGAGGATATGATAACGATATCTTCGATGATCAATCTATGTATAAATACCAACTTGGAGAGCCAACATCAACAGAGACGATCGTAAATGATACGAATATTGATGTATATCCTAACCCATTCCAAGATGTAATTAA
>CALDEO010000139.1 GCA_937942465.1 uncultured Saprospiraceae bacterium | reverse complement strand
ATAAATTAAACCGTATCAACCCAAGTATTCTGTACCTCCAAGAAAATGAACTAACCGAAGAACTCATGACTGATGCATTGATCGATATTTTATCAACAGAGGAGGATTTACTAGAACCTATTTATAAGAAGCTCAAGGATTTTCAAATCAAATCGTACGAAGAAAGTCGCGGATCATATAGTGGGTCGGTTATGAAAATCCCCGCGATAAAAAGTAAGCAACATTTAAATCATTTAAGCCTATTACTATTGGACACAAAATAGTGAACTAAACCTGAACTTCTAGAAATCAAGTCCTTATATGGGTTACTATTTACCACTCGATAAGAGCTACTATTTGGTTTTATTCTATAAATAAAAACAAACTATTCGTTTGAATTCACTGCAAAAGTCATAATACCTATCCCCGCCTACTTAGCAATCTAAGTACTATGTACTAAGTACTGACCTACCCATTCAACCTAAACCCTACTCCGTGGATATTCTCTATACTTAGAGTCTTGTCCTCTGATAAATATTTGCGTAATCGACTGATGAATACATCTAGACTTCTACCTAGGAAGTAGTCGTTCTCTCCCCATACTTGCTCTAGGATATGCTCTCTTTTGATGACGGTATTTTTCTGTTCTAGTAGTACTTTGAGTAAATCAGTTTCTTTTTGGGTCATTTTGCGATCCTTGGCACCGTCTAGGCTTAGGGTCAAGTTGGCGTGATTAAATCGGTACTTCCCAACCGTAAATACTTTGGTGCTAGCATTAGAGATGAACTTACGTTTTAAGAATATCTCAATCTTAAGGATCAACTCCTCTATGCTGAATGGCTTAACCATATAGTCATCTGCTCCTAGGCGTAGACCCAATAGACGATCCTCTTTCATACTCTTGGCAGTGAGGAATATGATGGGTATCTGGCTATTGAGCTCTCTGATGTTTTTGGCAACTTCATAGCCGTCTACACCGGGTAGCATTACATCAAGAACACAGATGTCATATTCTCCGTTTTTAAATCCATCGATAGCAGATGGACCATCGGCAAAATGTACTACATCGTAGCCTTGTATTTCAAGATTGTCTTGAGTTACAAAACTCAAAGTTGTATCATCCTCAACGTAAAATATTTTTGCCTTGCTTGCCATATGATTAATAATTTTTCCAGCTTATTTTAATAGTTGTCCCTACCTCGAGCTTACTTGATACTGAGATAACCCAGTTGTGAGCATTACAGATGCTATTGACATAATACAACCCTAATCCAAATCCCTTGACGTTATGAATATTACCAGTCGAGACTCTATAGAACTTAGTAAATATTCGAGCTAACTCGTCCTTGGCTATACCGATACCTTGATCTTTAATGGTGAAGTATGACGTCTCCTTATTGCTGCCTGTAGCGATGGTTATTTCGGTATTGGAATCACTATATTTCAATGCATTGTCTAGGACATTGGCGATCACATTACTTAAGTGTAATGGATCCGCATTGACTAGGATATCCGCATTGTGGTATTGTTCCTTTACGGTAATATTTCGTTCGTCAAACTTGGCCTGCTCTCCTACTATCGTAGTCTTGATGAATGCATTGACCTCGATCTCTTCTTTATTCAACTTGATCTCTTGACTCTCTATCCGAGCGATATTCAAGACCTTCTCTACTTGATCATTGAGTCGCTTGTTTTGTTGCTTGATCACTTGTGTATACTTAGATAGTCTAGGATCTGACTGTATATATTCGTTACGCATGAATACATCTGCTGCGATATTGATACTCGACAGCGGAGTCTTAAACTCATGTGTCATATTATTAATAAAATCCTTCTGCATTTCACTCATTCTCTTCTGTTTGAGGATAACCCAGATAGAGTATATAAAAAATACAGATGCAAGCAATGCCACCAAACTGAAGATCAAGGACATCCACATATCACTCAGTAAGTATCCCTGTCTTGAAGGAAACTTCACTACAAAGTAGTATATCAAATCATCGAATGTAGGTAGATCATCAGATACAACAAACTCTCGATCATCCTCACTTAGACGGCAATAGTTACCGTAGACTAGGTCATTGGTCGAGCAATCATACACCGCATACTCAAAGTCAGTGTAGAGTGATCTATCCTGAAACTCCTGCGTGAGATAATCTTCTAGGACATTGGCATCGATAGCGCTGTTGATATTAACTGCATAGAAGTTGGATGACCTCCGTTGTATTAAGTTTTGCTTGGGGAGCTCCGACTTATTGAACTCAGAGATCGACTCAGCCACCTTACGCAGAGAGATCGATACGGTATTATGAAACTCCTCTTCCTTCAAGTCATAGGTCTTGATCATCCAATAACTCTGGATAAATAAGATACCAAAGACTGCTAAGCCTCCAAGAATAACCAACCTTCTGATAAGATAATTAGGCATTTATTTCTCTGTTTGAATCTACAAGATATAGGCATTCATCGAAAGATGTGGTATCAATAACAGCTTATTAACAACTATTTAAAATCAGCTTCATCACCTTATAATCCAAGTGCTTGACAATCGTACACTGCGCAGTCAGCTCAACTTATTATCAAATATTAGCTTAAAGCAAATAAACGTAGGAATGCTGAATTATTAAAATGCCTTTTCTATGCGTCGTTATTTTTGCGTTCTTGAAGGCAAGATAAGGTTGGGAAAACATAGCTATAACAAGGCTTTGCAACACATTATAAAGCAAAAATAACAAGCAAAAAAATGTTAGCTTATTATTTCACCATTCTTATCATAAAACTGCTACTTTTGCAGGATGAAATGGAATCGTTGGCTATGCATAATACTTGTCGTCCTCTACGGAGCTATCGGCAGCAATGTATTAGCTCAGACTAATCCATTTGAAATCGTGGATCGACTCGACGACATAGAGGTGGAGACGGTTGTCAATCAAGATAGTACGGCAACAATCTCAACTGATCAACCGGCAAGAACTAGCTCGATCACTCAAGATAAAAATGCTACTAACCCATTTGAGGTTTCTCACATCCCACTACGAAAAAAGGACTTTGTTGACAAAAAAAAGACCAAAACCACTATTGTCAAAAAAAACTTTTTAGAAAGTAGTTACCCCCTTTTAGCACTCATCTTGTGTATAATCTTAGTGGCAATCATCTTATCTCAAAACCGAAAACTGATCAACGAACTAGCCAATAGTTTGTTGAATATGTCTTCACTTAACACCCTACAGCGAAAGTATCAAAATGGGTGGTCTATCATGAGTATTCTGTTATATATCATATTCATTTTGAACCTTGCTTTATTCACAAGCAAAGCTTTTGGAGTAGATACATTAATAAACTTCTCATACATTACTATATGTCTATCTGTCATTTACCTACTCAAACATACATTTGTAAGAGCTACGGGTTATGTATTCCCTATTTATGATTTGATCAAGAAGGTCAACTTCTCTATTATAAGCCTACATTCCTTTTTAGGAATCATATTGATACCTATTAATCTCTTCCTGTATTTTAGTTATGATATACTTTCTAGTATGTTCCTTTATGTAGGTATTGGAGTAATCATATTAAATTTTCTTTTCCGATGGCTCAAAGGGCTGTTTTTCGGTTCAAGTATACTGTCAGGACAACCATTCCATTTTTTTATTTACCTTTGCAGCTTTGAAATTTTGCCCTGGATAATTGGATGGAAAATCCTGAGTTCCGGTTCTTATTTTTAAAGATGTATAAAGCCTAGAAGAATCTATATGTCAACAGACTCATCACCCGAAAAAAAAAGTATTATCAGCGAATCTTATAAAGAAGTCAAGACAATACTTATTTCACAGCCCAAACCTGAAAGATCGGCGTATTTTGATCTTGAGAAGAAGTGGGGTTTAAAAATTGATTGGAGACCTTTCATTCAGGTAGATGAAGTGTCTGAAAAGGAGTTTAGAAAGAATAGAATTAGACCTGACGAATTCTCTTGTATCATATTTACAAGTAAAAATGCCATTGAGCATTTCTTCAGAATTTGTGAGCAGATGAGAATTAAGATGCCGCAAGAGACTAAATACTTCTGTCTGACTGAAGCAATAGCAAATTACCTACAGAAATTCATTTTATACAGAAAGAGAAAAGTGTTTGTTGGAGTCCGCCGTATAGCTGACCTTAACACTGCCCTACTCAAGCATAAAGACAAAGAGACTTTTTTACTTCCTTGTAGTAACCTCGGAGCTAAAGACGTTGTTGAGTATCTTGATACCAATGGATTTAACTACCAAGATGCGATGATGTATCGTACCGTCAGTAGTGATCTGTCTGATCTTACAGATGTTACTTATGACATCCTTGTATTTTTCAGCCCATTAGGTATAAAATCATTATTCGATAACTTTCCTACGTTCAAGCAGAATGACACTCGTATGGCTGTCTTCGGCAAGTCAAGTGCCAAAGCAACATTGGATCACGGCTTGCATATCAATATCCAAGCACCGGCTAAAGATGTCCCATCGATGTCTATGGCCATTAACAACTATTTGAAACTTTCTAATAAGTAAACAATATATAAGATACCCTGTTTAACACCCTTCAAGGGTTCTTAAACCCTTGCCCCAACTTTAATCGGTTGGGGTTTTTTAATTTATTAAACTCAGGGATTTTGAATCATCCATCGCTTCCAGAAAAATTAAAGCAAACATTACTCTCAGGCTTGCCCGGTCTCGACCAACAGATGAAGATGGCTCCCCTTGGAGAGCGGCGATACTCCAGTGTTATACCAGATGATGTACGCAGAGCAGCAGTGATGATGCTACTCTACCCTGACAACGGAGCATGGCATATACTCTATATCAAACGCAGCTCCGACAATCCTAATGACAAGCATAGTGGGCAGATATCTCTACCTGGTGGTAAACTAGAAACCACAGATAAGGATATGCTCGATTGCTCCCTCAGGGAGACCTTCGAAGAAATAGGTGTCCCTGCCGCATCAGTCAATGTTATTGGAGCACTGACTCCTTTATATGTATTTGTCAGTAACTTTTTAGTAGATCCATTTTTAGGGTATTTGAATGAAAAACCAACTCTAAAACTACAAAAGAGCGAGGTTGCAGAGGTGTTGCACATACCTATCAAGCATCTACTAGACAAGAATACCGTAAAGAGTAAGGAGATACAAGTTCGTAATATCACACTTAAAGATGTACCTTACTATGACCTCAATGGTCATACACTATGGGGTGCAACTGCGATGATAACATCGGAATTTCTAAAAATATATGAATCAACAATTACAAAATAATAGTTCGATCCAAAACTAACCGCTCATGAAAAAGATTCTATTTGTACTCATACCATTCGTTTTGATTGCAACTATTTATGGTATATCTAGGAAGTATGTCAATGTGCCTTTAGAGATATTTGCACATGATTATAAAGGCGATCTTCCACTAGAAAAGCTAAAACTACCTGAGGGTTACGCTATCCATGTATACGCCTCCAATGTGACCAATGCTCGATCTATGGCTTATAGTCCAGAAGGCACCTTGTACGTGGGGACCCGTGGTGATGGCCGAGTATATGCGATCCAAGATCTAGACAATGATTATAAAGCGGATACCATGTATACAATCATGAAAGATGGCAATATGCCCAATGGAGTTGCTTTAAAAAATGGAGATCTATATGTTGCAGAAGTAAATAGAGTATTAAAATTTGAAGACATTGAAAACAACATGTCAAAAAGCCCAAGCCCCAGTGTTGTATACGACCAATACCCTACAGAGGGGCATCATGGTTGGAAATTTATTTCATTTGGACCAGACGGCAAGCTATACATACCCGTAGGTGCTCCTTGTAATATTTGTGAATCAGAAGACCCTATTTTTGCATCTATCACGAGCTTAGACATCGATACTAAAGAAGTAGAAATAATACAAAGTGGTGTACGTAACACCGTAGGATTTACTTGGCATCCTGACAATCAGGAACTATGGTTTACAGATAATGGTAGGGACTGGCTCGGAGATGATAGCCCATCTTGTGAGCTCAATCATGCAACATCGAGCAAGCAACATTTTGGATATCCATACTGCCATCAAGGGGATATGCTCGATCCAGAATTTGGTGTAGATAAAAATTGTGATGACTATCAGGCACCTGCTCAAAAACTAGGTCCGCATGTAGCACCACTAGGATTAGAATTTGTACAGACTAAGCAGTTTCCAGAAAATATCAAAAACAATATCCTAATTGCAGAACATGGCTCTTGGAATCGAAAAGAAAAAATAGGATATAGAATATCACAAGTATCGCTTGACGCAAATGGTAACTCAACAGGGTACGCTGATTTTATAAGTGGATGGCTAGAGCAAGATGGTGAAGTATGGGGTCGACCTGTAGATTTAGAATTTCTCCCCGATGGATCTATGCTCATCAGTGATGACTTTGCAGATGTAATCTACCGAGTATACTACACCGGAGCATAATATTAAATGAGCGAGCTATATTAGTTTTTTTTTATTCGGTTGCAACCGAATGTCTAATAGCAAGCATACATCGATAATGTATCTAACGACGGAACTCACCAAAGAGTAGTGAGGATTTGTTGATATTCAAATCTATGTTGTATTTTGTCGATACAATCACTTCACATGAAAACATCACACGTTTTATACATCATCATTAGTGCTTTTCTAGCACTTAGCTGCAGCAATCAACTTATTGCTCAAACAACAATAACGCTAGAGACAACGACTCTGACAGAGCGAGAAGTAGCCGTAGGTATAGAAGTGCCATGGGAGATCACTTGGGGCCCTGACGATCACATATGGGTAACTGAGCGAAGAGGCCAAGTCCTCCGAGTCAATCCTGAGAATGGAAACATAGAGACCATACTCGACATCAAAAACAAG